>JBKBVA010000163.1:0-6270 GCA_046289665.1 Allosphingosinicella sp. | reverse complement strand
ACCTGCTGGAGGCGATCCACTACCTGTCGTACCTGCGCAGCTTCCGCGGGGCGCGCGAGCGGGACGTGCTGCGCTACGGCGCGGCGTACGCCGCCATCGACGCGCAGTTTGTCGACGATCGCGAGCGGCCGTTCGAGGCGCGGCTGGTGCTGAAGGGCGGCAAGCGCTTCGGCTTCGCGGCTCTGGTCGTGGTCGGCGACGGCAAGGGCCGCTCGGGCTTCGGCCACGGCAAGGCCCGCGAAGTGCCGGAAGCGATCTCCAAGGCGACCGCGGCGGCCAAGAAGGCGATGGTCCGCGTGCCGCTGCGCGAGGGCCGCACCCTCCACCATGACGGCATGGGCCATTTCGGCGCCGGCCGCGTCTACGTCCGCTCGGCTCCGGCCGGCACCGGCATAATCGCCGGCGGTCCGATGCGCGCCGTGTTCGAGAGCCTGGGCGTCGCCGACGTGGTGACCAAGTCGGTCGGCACGTCCAACCCCTACAACATGATCCGGGCGACCTTCGAGGCGCTCACCGATCAGACCAGCCCCAAGTCGGTGGCCCAGCGCCGCGGCAAGAAGATCGCCGACCTGCTCGGCCGCGGCGGTTCGCAGACTGCCGAGGCGGATGCCGCGGCGGTCACGGAGTAAGACGACATGGCCAAGATCAAGCTGACCCAGACCGGGTCCCCGATCCGCCGCACCCCCGACCAGCGCAAGACGCTGATCGGGCTCGGCCTCAACAAGATGCACCGCACGGTGGAGCTCGAGGACACCCCCGAGGTCCGCGGCATGATCCGCAAGGTGCAGCATATGGTGAGCGTGGAGGGTTGACCTCCAAAAGCCCCTCTCCCCTTGCGGGAGAGGGGTTGGGGAGAGGGGTTGAAGTAGGTGCCGGTCACCTGCCTCCTTCCCTCTCCCTGCCGCCTTCGGCGGCTGTCCCTCTCCCGCGAGGGGAGAGGGACTTTCCAGGCGCGACAAAAGCGAAAGCGAGTGCAGATTATGAAACTCAACGAACTCCGCGACAACAAGGGTGCCCGCAAGTCCCGCGTCCGCGTCGGGCGCGGCATCGGCTCGGGCCTCGGCAAGACCGCCGGCCGCGGCCAGAAGGGCGCCAAGTCGCGCTCGGGCGTGTCGATCGCCGGCTTCGAGGGCGGCCAGATGCCGCTCCACATGCGGCTGCCGAAGCGCGGCTTCAACAACATCTTCGCCAAGGATTATGCCGAGGTGAACCTCGGCGCGATCCAGAAGGCGGTCGACTCCGGCAAGCTCGGCACCGACGGCACGATCGACCATGAGGCGCTGAAGGCGGCGGGCCTGGCGCGCGGCGGCAAGGACGGCGTGCGCCTGCTCGGCAAGGGCAGCCTCTCGGCCAAGCTCGCCTTTCGCGTCGCCGGCGCCTCCGCCGGCGCCCGCGAGGCGGTCGAGAAGGCCGGCGGCAGCGTCGAGGTGATCGAGGTCGTCCCGGCGTCCGAGAAGGCCGCCGCCAAGAAGAACAGCGTCAAGAAGCGGAAGGCTTAACGCCCCCGCGCGTCCGGCGAGGGCTGACACGCCCTCGCGGATCACTATATGAGGCGGCGGGGGTTCCAATCTTCCGCCGCCTCACGTCTTTTTTCGGGATCGTACACACATGGCATCCGCAGCCGAACAGATGGCAGCCAATCTGAGCCTGGCGAATTTCGCCAAGGCCACCGATTTGAAGAAGCGCCTGTGGTTCACCCTCGGCGCGCTCATCATCTTTCGCCTGCTGAGCTTCGTGCCGCTGCCCGGCATCGACCCGCGCGCGCTCGGCACCCTGTTCGAACAGACCCGCGGCGGCGTGCTCGATTTCTTCAACATGTTCTCGGGCGGCAGCCTTGAGCGGATGAGCCTCATCGCGCTCGGCGTCATGCCCTACATCACCGCCTCGATCGTCGTGCAGCTCGCCACCTCGATGTCGCCGACGCTGGCGGCGCTGAAGAAGGAAGGCGAGACCGGGCGCAAGAAGATCAACCAGTACACACGCTACGGCACCGTCTTCCTCTGCGCCATCCAGGGCTATTTCATCGCCGTCGGCCTCGAAGGCTGGGGCGCGGGCAGCACCGGATCGGCGGTGATCGATCCGGGCATGACCTTCCGCATCACCACCGTGATCAGCCTCGTCGGCGGCACGATGTTCCTGATGTGGCTGGGCGAGCAGATCACCAGCCGCGGCATCGGCAACGGCGTGTCGCTGATCATCATGGCCGGCATCGTCGCCCAGCTCCCCACCGCGGTGGCCCAGGCGCTGGAAGGCGGCCGCACCGGCCGTCTCGACCCGCTGACCATCTTCGCGGTGCTGGCGCTCGCCGCCGCCCTGATCCTGTTCATCTGCTTCATGGAGCGCGCCCAGCGCCGGGTGCTGATCCAGTATCCCAAGCGCCAGACCGCGCGGGGCACGACCCAGGCCGAGCGGTCGCACCTGCCGCTCAAGATCAACACCGCGGGCGTCATCCCGCCGATCTTCGCCTCCTCGCTGCTGCTGATGCCGCTCACCATCGCCCAGTTCGCCGGCACCGGCGTCGAGGGCGAGAGCGCCTGGGGCGATGCGGTGATCGCGGTCACCACGGCGCTGCGCCACGGCGCGCCGCTCTACATGCTGCTCTACGCGGCCGGCATCATCTTCTTCTGCTTCTTCTACACCGCGGTGGTGTTCAACCCCGAGGAGACGGCGGACAATCTGAAGCGCTACGGCGGCTTCATCCCCGGCATCCGGCCCGGCAAGCGCACCGAGGAGTATCTCGACTTCGTGCTGACCCGGATCACCGTGGTCGGCGCCGCCTATCTGACGCTCATCTGCCTGGTGCCCGAATTCCTGATCGCGCAGGCGGGCATCCCGTTCTACCTCGGCGGCACCAGCCTGCTCATCGTCGTCAACGTGACGATGGACACGGTGACGCAGATCCAGAGCCATCTCATCGCCCACCAATATGGCGACCTCATCAAGAAGGCGAAGCTGAAGGGGGGCGGCCGAGGCCGCTGATCCGCTTACGGCTCGAAGGGGAGCGCCTGCAGCCATGAACATCATTCTGCTCGGCCCTCCCGGCGCGGGGAAGGGGACCCAGGCGTCCCGCCTCGAACAGGACCGCAAGATGGTCCAGCTCTCCACCGGCGACATGCTCCGCGCCGCCGTCGCGGCCGGAACCGCGGTGGGGCTGCAGGCGAAAGCGGTGATGGACGCGGGCGCCCTGGTCTCGGACGAGATCGTCACCGGCATCCTCTCCGACCGGCTCGACCAGCCCGACGTGCGCGCGGGCTTCATCCTCGACGGCTATCCCCGCACCGAGGCGCAGGCCGAGGCGCTGGAGCGGCTGCTGGACGAGAAGGGGATGCCGCTCGATTATGTGATCGAGCTGGTCGTCGACGAGGACGCCCTGGTCGAGCGCATCACCGGCCGCTTCTCCTGCGCGAGCTGCGGCGAGGGCTATCACGATCGCTACAAGCAGCCGCGCGTCGCCGGCGTCTGCGACGTCTGCGGCTCCGAAGCCTTCAAGCGCCGTCCCGACGACAATGCCGAGACGGTGCGCACCCGCATGGCCGAATATCGCGCCAAGACGGCTCCGATCCTGCCCCATTACGAGGCGCGCGGCCTCGTCCGCAGGGTCGACGGCATGGCGCCGATCGCCGAAGTCGAAGCCGCCATCGAGGCGATCCTCGACGGCCGCTGATCGGCCATTCCTTTCGCCGCTCTACCGGCATATGCTCCCCCTCGATCCGGGGGGAGTCGCACCATGAAACGGACGATCGCAGCGGCGCTGGCCTTCCTGGCTCCCGCCGCGCATGCGGAGGTCGTCTCGGTGACCCCCTCCGGCTTCGCGATCGAGAGCAAGGCGGTGGTCACGGCCACACCCGCCGAGGCCTATGCCATGCTCGGCCGCGTCGACGCGTGGTGGGACGGGGCGCACAGCTATTCGGGCGACGCCGCCAACCTGCGCATCGAGATGAAGCCGGGCGGCTGCTTTTGCGAGCGCGTGCCCGACGGCGACGGCGCGGTCGAGCATATGCGCGTCGTCCAGCTCCGCCCGGGGGCGATGCTGCGCCTGCAGGGCGGGCTCGGCCCACTGCAGGGCGAAGGCGTCTCCGGCACCCTCACCTGGGCGCTGAAGCCGGTCGCGGGCGGCACCGAGATCATCCAGACCTATGTCGTCGGCGGCTACATACGCGGCGGAGCCGAAGCCTGGGCGAAGCCGGTCGACGGCGTCATGGCCGGGCAGCTCGCGCGGCTCGCGCGCCGGCTCGGGGAGAACGTACCCACACCATAAGGACGAGGAGAGCGGCGATGAACAGGGGCGGCGGGATTCCAAGCGTGTCGGACCATGTGGATCTGAACGGCTTCATCGAGGGGGTGAAGAGGCGAAACCCCCACCAGCCCGAATTCGTCCAGGCGGTGACCGAGGTCGCGCAGGACATTTTCGAGTTCATCCAGGACAAGGTCGAATATCACGAGGCGCAGATCCTGAGGCGCATCGCCGAGCCCGACCGGGTGGTCTCGTTCCGCGTCTGCTGGGAGGACGACAATCACAACATCCGCGTCCAGCGCGGCTGGCGGGTCCAGAACAACAATGCGATCGGGCCGTACAAGGGCGGGATCCGCTTCCACCCGTCGGTCAACGAATCGATCCTCAAGTTCCTCGCCTTCGAGCAGACGTTCAAGAATGCGCTGACCGGCCTGCCGATGGGCGGCGGCAAGGGGGGGTCGAACTTCAACCCCAAGGGCAAGAGCGTGAACGAGATCATGCGCTTCTGCCAGAGCTTCATGACCGAGCTATACCGCCATATCGGCGCGGACGTGGACGTGCCGGCCGGCGACATCGGCGTCGGCGGCCGGGAGATCGGCTACATGTTCGGCCAGTACAAGCGGATCACCGGCCGCTGGGAGGGCGTCCTCACCGGCAAGGGCCTCGAATATGGCGGCTCGCTGATCCGCACCGAGGCGACCGGCTACGGCGCGGTCTATTTCCTCGAGAACATGCTGAGGACCCGCGGGCTCGACATGCACGGCAAGCGCGCGGTGATCTCCGGATCGGGCAACGTCGCCACCCACGCGGCGGAGAAGGTGGTGCAGCTCGGCGGAAAGGTGCTGACCCTGTCGGACAGCGAAGGTTTCATCCACGATCCGGATGGCATCACCCAGGAGAAGATCGACTGGGTGAAGGCGCACAAGACGCGGCGGCGCGGGCGGATCTCCGAATATGCCGACGAATTCGCCGGCGCGACCTTCCACGCGGGGCAGCGGCCGTGGGGGGTGGAATGCGACGTCGCCCTGCCCTGCGCCACCCAGAACGAGCTGAACGGCGAGGAGGCGCGCACCCTCGTCGCCAATGGCTGCATCGCAGTGTCGGAAGGGGCGAACATGCCGACCGACCTCGAAGGCGTCCACGTCTTCAAGGACGCCCGCATCCTGTTCGCGCCGGGCAAGGCCGCCAATGCCGGCGGCGTCGCCGTCTCCGGCCTCGAGATGAGCCAGAATTCGGCGCGGATCAGCTGGAAGGAGGCCGAGCTCCAGCAATTGCTGCAGGACATCATGAACGGCATCCACGACCGCTGCCTCACCTACGGCCGCGTCGACGACCGCTATGTCGACTATGTTAAGGGCGCCAACATCGCCGGCTTCAAGAAGGTCGCCGACGCGATGCTCGCCTTCGGCGTGGTCTGACGCACTGGCGCAGCGGGGCCGGCGTCGCTACATCGCGGGCGATGCCGAACCTTTTCCTCGTCATGATCGGCGGCGCCGTCGGCGCGGGGCTGCGCTATGAGGTGGGGCGGCTCGCGCTCGCTCGCCTCGGCGCCGGCTTCCCGTGGGGCACGCTTGCCGTGAATCTGGGCGGCGGCCTCGCCATCGGCCTGCTCGCCGGCGCGATGGGCGGGGGCGGGGACCGGCCGGCCTGGCTGCTGCTCGGCGCGGGCGTGCTCGGCGGCTTCACCACCTTCTCGGCCTTCAGCCTCGACATGTTCGCGCTGCTCCAGCGCGGCGCCGCCGCGGCGGCCTTCGCTTATGCCGCGGCGTCGGTGCTCGGCGCGCTGCTGCTGCTGGCGGCGGGCTGGTGGATCGCGAGGGCGGCGGCATGAGCGACGTGCGCCAGTTCACCGTCGCCGCCGACGACGACGGCATCCGCCTCGACCGCTGGTTCAAGCGGCACCTGCCGGAGGCGAGCTTCAACATCGTGTCGCGCTGGGCGCGCACCGGGCAGCTGCGCATCGATGGCAAGCGCGCCGCGCCCGGCGACCGGATCGAGGCGGGGCAGGTGATCCGGGTGCCGCCGGCCGAGGCCCC
>JBKBVA010000162.1:0-6272 GCA_046289665.1 Allosphingosinicella sp. | reverse complement strand
GGGCTGGGCCAGCGCCAGCGCCGGCGGGCGGCGCGCCATCGTCTGCAGCGCCGCCGTCAGCCGGATCACCGGCCCCTGTTTCTCGGCGAGGCGGGCGCGCTGCTCGGCGCGCAGCCGCTCGATCAGGCGGATCCGGGTTTCGGCGGCGGTGATGTCGGCCTCGGCGACCTCGATGCGGGACGCCAGAGCCGCGGCCTCGGCGCGCGCGCGCGCCGCCTCGCCGGTGGCGCGCTCCGCCTGGCGTTCGAGCAGCTCCGAGCGCCGCTTGGCCGCCTCCGCCTGCTGCCGCGCCGCCGCGAGCGGATCGGCCCCCTCCCCCGCCGTCTGCGCGAGCGCCAGCCCTCCGGTCAGGAGACCGGCCGCGACCAGGAGGGACAGGACGAGGCGCACGGCCCTATCCTTCACGATGATAGGGGTGGTTCGCAAGGATGGAGGTGGCGCGCCACAATTGTTCGGCGAGCATCGCGCGCGCCAGCAGGTGCGGCCAGGTCGCCCTGCCGAACGCGATGAGGAGGTCCGCCCCGGCCCGTTCCGCATCGCCGAATCCGTCGGCGCCGCCGATCAGGAACCGCGCCTCCCGCTTGCCGCCGTCGCGCCAGCCCTCGAGCCGTCGCGCGAAGTCGAGCGAGCCGAGCTGCTCGCCTTTCTCGTCGAGGAGGATGGTGACGCCGTTCTCGGCCGCCGGCGGGATCTTGCCGCCGCTTTCGGGCAGTTCGGTCACCTTCACCGGCCAGGACAGGCGCTTCAGGTAGCGCTCGACCAGTTCCGCCTCGGGGCCGCGGCCGATCTTGCCGCGGGTGACGATGTGGAGGAGCATGGCCGCCCCGTCAGCCGGGACGGCGGCGGATAAGGCCGCCGGCGAAGCGCTTTCGGATTGGCGCGGTGCGGCTTCGGCACCCGGCCGATGCGGAGTGCTCGCGCATCGACCCCGGGCGCGGGCCGGCCATCAGGCTTCGCCGAGGCTGACCTTCCCCGCCGGCGCCTCCTCGAAGGCCCACATGCGCTCGAGATTGTAGAAGCTGCGCACTTCGGGGCGGAACAGGTGGACGATGACGTCGTCGGCGTCGATCAGCACCCAGTCGGCGACGGGCAGCCCCTCGACCCTGACGCTGCGGCCCAGTTCCTGCTTGATCCTCTCCGAAAGCTTCTGCGCCATCGACGCGACCTGGCGGGTCGAGCGGCCGGAGGCGATCACCATGTGATCGGCGATGCTGGATTTCCCGCCGAGGGGAATGCTGACGACTTCCTGCGCCTGATCGTCGTCGAGGGAGCGAAGCACCAGCTGGTGCAGGGCTTCGGCCTTGTCGGTCGCTCCCGCGGGGGGAGCCGGTTGGGGTGCGGGCAAAGTGCCTCCTTACGCTAGCGCCCTGCGGGTCACGCCGTCTCGCAGGGCTTTGGGGTTGAACGAATAAGCGGGTGAATTGTGCCAGTCGGGCGATGCGGCGCGTATGCCGGTGGCGGATGTAGGATCGAGCGGCAGCGAAAGAAAGACAAGCGCCGGCGGACTCCACCTCGTCCAGTGACGGGCCTCGGCCGCGGGCCGGACGGAGCGCCGCAGCCAGCCCATGGCAGGAGCGCCGCGGGCCGCCCCTTCATACCCCGGCCGCGCGATGACGGCAATCGGCACCATCGCGGCGATGGCGCGCCAGTCCCGCCAGCGGTGGAACTGGGCGAGATTGTCGGCGCCCATCAGCCAGATGAAGCGGCGGCGTGGATAAAGGCGCAGCAGCGCCCGCAGCGTGTCCGCCGTGTAGCGCGTGCCGAGCCGGGCCTCGATGCCGGTGGCGCGCACCGGCAGGCCGCGGGCGACGCGGCGGGCCGAGGCCAGGCGGGCGGGAAAGGGCGCCATCCCTTGCGCGGGCTTCAGGGGGTTGCCGGGAGAGACCAGCCACCACGCCTCGTCCAGGCCCAGGGCGCGGATCGCCTGGGCGGTGATGTTGCGATGGCCCCGGTGGGCCGGGTTGAAGGAGCCGCCGAGGAGGCCGGTTCTGGTCACGCCCCCGCCCCTAGCATGGCTGCGCGGCCCGCGGGAACCGTCTCGACGCGCGCGCGGGCTTGCGCCATGATCGGGCGATGGGGCCGGGGGAAGTGGACAGCGTCGGGGAAGCGATGAGCGGCGGCCTCGCCGCGCGCGCCGTCGAGCCCGACGCCGGCGAAGGCCACGAACCCGCCGGCGGGACGTGCCTCAACTGCCGCGCGGCGCTGATCGGCCCCTATTGCCATTGCTGCGGCCAGTCGGGCCACGTCCACCGCACGATCTCCGCCTGGTGGCACGATTTCCTCCACGGCGTCCTCCATCTCGACGGCAAGATCTGGCGGACCTTGCCGCTCCTCGCGGTGCGGCCGGGCGCGCTTACCCGCCGCTACGTCGACGGCGAGCGCGCCCGCTTCGTCTCGCCGCTCGCGCTCTTCCTGTTCTCGGTTTTCCTGATGTTCGCGATGTTCAGCATGATCGGCGCCCCCGTCGTCGGGCTGGGCGAGGAGCGGACCGAGCAGGAGCTGACGGCGCAGATCGAGGAACTCGACCGGCGCCTCGTCCGGCTCCGCGCCGCCCGGCCGGGGGTGACGGAGCCGGGGCGCGCGGCGGCGCTCGACGAGCGAATCGAGGAGGTGAAGGACGAGCGGGACGCCCTCGCCGCGACCCGCAAGTATCTGAGCGGATCGATCATCGAGACCGATTTCAACACGGGGTGGAAGCGGCTCGACAAGGGCGTCCAGAAAGCGAACGAGAACCCGTCGCTGCTGCTCTACAAGGTGCAGACCAACGCGTACAAATTCTCCTGGGCGCTGATCCCCCTGTCGGTGCCCTTCCTGTGGCTGCTCTTCCTCCACCGCCGCCGCTACCGCGCCGAATTCAAGGCCTACGACCACCTCGTCTTCGTCACCTATTCGATCGCGTTCATGAGCCTGTTCGTCATCGCCTTCGTGGCCTTGCGCGCGCTCGGCCTCCAGGGGCCACTGCTCAACTGGGCGCTGGTGCTCGTCCCGCCGGTCCACATGTACCGGCAGCTGCGCGGCGCCTACGGGCTGTCGCGGCCGAGCGCGGCGTGGCGGACGGCGGCGCTGCTCTTCTTCTCCGCCGTCGCGATAACCTTGTTCTCGCTGATCCTGCCGGGGATCGGCGTCCTCGGCTGACCGGCCCGGCGGCGTGGCCGAAGCCCCGCCGCCGGCCCCGCCCTCAGAAGCGCTTGCGCACCGTGACGCCGTAGGTGCGCGGCGTTCCGATATTGTAGCCGAGCCGCGCCCGCCCGCCGCGTTCGCGGTCGAACGAGAGCAAGGGGTTCGCGTCGAACAGATTGTGGACGTAGGCGATGATCTCGAGCTGGTTGGCCCATTCGACGCCGGCGCTGAGGTTGACCAGCTCGTAGCCCGGCAGCTTGAGATTGAGCACCGTCGTCTCGTTTCCGGTGGCGCCGCCGAACGGCAGGCCGGAGACGAAGGTCCGCGGATTGTCCTCCTGGTCGCTCGGCTGCGTATAGCGGCTGCCGACATGCTGGACGGAGGCCGAGAAGAACGCCTCGGTCCCGCGCGCGTCGATCGGCTGCGAATAGGTGGCGCTGGCCGCGATCTGGAATTCGGGCACGGTCGGCAGGCGATTGCCTTCCCGGATGCCGCCAATCACCGCGCCCGCCCCGCTGGTCACCGTCGAATCGAACTCCGCCTCCAGCACGCTGCCGGCGATGGAGAGATCGAGGCCGCGCATCGGCGTCGCGGACAGCTCGAACTCGACGCCCATCGTATGCGCCTTGGGCACGTTGAAGACGATGCGCGACGAGCAGGAGCCGGCGTCGAGCGTCACCTGCAGGTCGTTGATGTCGGTGTAGAAAGCGGCGGCGTTGAAGTTGATGCCGCGCCCGCCGCCCTTCACGCCGACTTCGTAGTTCCACAGCGTCTCGTCGTCATAGTCCTGGAATCCGCCGAAGATCGCCTCGTCCTCGGGCGAGCAGAGCGGGAGGTTGAGCGGATCGTTGACGCCGCCCAGGCGGAAGCCTTTCGAAGCCTGGGCGTTGACCCGCCAGGCATCGTTTAACTCGTAGGTCGCGATCACGCGCGGCGAAAAGCCGTTCGATTCGGTCTCGTCCGTGCGGTTGTCGAGGTTGGAGAAGAGGCCGCCGGACTTGAAGCTGCGCTCTTCCTTGAAGTCGTAATAGCGCCCGCCCGCGGTCAGCTCGAAACGGCCGAAATCGTAGGTCGCCTCCCCGAACACGGCCTTCTGCTTGATGTCGTAGGGCAGGTCCGAATTGTAGGGCGAATCGGCCGGGAAGCCGTTGCGGACCGCCGCGGCGGTGCCGGGCGGGAAGACCGAATCGGTTACCGCGTCATAGCCGGGGGTCGGGAGGCGCTGCCGGTAGAAGCGGTCGACCTCCGAGTAGAACAGGCCCACCACCCACTGGAGCGGCCCGGCGCCGGTCGAGCCGAGCCGCACTTCCTGGCTGAACTGCTCCAGCGCCGTCGTGTCGACCAGGTTCGACGGCAGCGTCACCGAGGAATTGGGGAAGCCGAGATCGACGGAGACGCTGCCGGTCAGCGCGCTGGCGTCGCGCCCCACATAGATGTCCCGGTCGATGTAGCTGGTGATCGAGGTCAGCTCGACGGCGCCGAGGCCGATGTTCGCGGTCAGGTCCGCGATCATCGTCTCGTCCTTGAACCTCTCTTCGAGCAGCAGATACTGCTCCCGCTTGCCGAGCTGGATGGCCGGGCGCGTCGTCGTGAACGGGTTGGCGAAGAGGTTGAACGCCTCCTGCCGGTTGAAGCCGTCCGCCTCCACCTCCTGATAGACGATGCGCGGGGTGATGCGGATGTCGGGCGTCGGCTGGAACAGCAAGGCGATGCGGCCGCCGGTGCGCGAGCCGGTATTGACGTCCTCGTCGCGCGCCCCGCCCTCGCCCAGCGCGTCGACGAAGCCGCCATATTGCTGGTGATAGGCGACGGCGCGCACCGCCAGCGTCGGCGCGATCGGAAGGTTGATCGCGCCCTTGAGATGCCCGCCGAGCGAATCGCCGCCGACGAGGTTCAGATTGCCCTCGACCGTGCCTTCGACGACTTCCAGCTGCGGCTGGTTGGTGATGTAGCGGATCGTGCCGCCGACCGAGCCCGAGCCGAACAGGGTCCCCTGCGGCCCGCGCAGCGTCTCGACGCGGTTGAGATCGAACAGGTCGAGGTCGGGCGTGAACAGCGACAGCGAAATGACGCTCTCGTCGAGATAGACGCCGACCTGCTCCTTCACGCCCGGCTGGTCGCGGACGATCTGGCCGGCCGAGACGCCGCGCACCGACACCTGGCTCTGGCCCGGCCCGAGATTCTGGACGGTGAGGCCGGCGACGTTGCGCGAAAGGTCCTCGATCGTGCTCGCCCCCGAGCGCTGGATGTCCTCCTCGGTCTGCGCGTTGATCGAGAAAGGCACTTCGAGCAGCGTCGTCTCGCGCTTGGTGGCGGTGACGATGATCGTCTCCTCCTCCTGGACCGCGGCGCCGCCGGTCTCGGTCTGCGCCAGAGCGGGCGACGCGGCTGCGAGAGACGCGGCAAGCGAAGTCCCTGCCAGCAAAGCGTTTCTGGGAAAACGGGCGACGATCGAAAGGCGCGGCATCTTTCTCTCCCTCGTTTTATTTCCCTCACATCTACCTTTCGGCGCGAATCCGGGAAAGCGGCGCCCACGATCCACTGCAGAATTGCGGCCACACTGTTGTAGAAGAGTGACAGTGCGCCGCGCCTTCCGGCGGATTGACTTGCCGGCGCGCGCGCCCGAGGCTGGGCGGGTCCAGCGGAGGGAGATCGTTACATGCCCGGCTTCACGCGCCGCTCGGCGATCGCCGCAGGTGCCGCAGCCGCCGCGGCCCTCGCCGGCCCCGCGCTCGCCGCCGCGCCCCGGCCCGACACGATCGTGATCGGCGCCGGCGTGTTCGGCGCCTGGACGGCGCGGAGCCTGCAGCGGCTGGGCCAGAAGGTGCTGCTGCTCGATGCCTGGGGCCCCGCCCACGCCCGCGCCTCGTCCGGCGGGGAATCGCGCATGACCCGCGGCAGCTACGGCGCCGACGAAGTCTATACGCGCATGGCCTGGGACTCGCTCGGCGAATGGCGCGCCCTCTCCGCCCGCGCGGGGCTGCCGCTGTTCCACGAGACGGGCGTGCTGTTCTTCTTCCCGCGGGAGGAAGATTATGTGCGCGACAGCATCGCCGTCCACCGGCGGCTGGGCCTGCCGACCGAACTGCTCGACCGGCGCGCGATGCGCCGCCGCTTCCCGATGATCGATTTCGACGGGGTCGAGCTCGGCC
>JBKBVA010000161.1:0-6288 GCA_046289665.1 Allosphingosinicella sp. | reverse complement strand
GCCCGTAATCGTAGACGGTGCGGACCTCGTCCCCGGCGATCGCGCAGGGGCTGGACGGGTTGCCCGTCGAGGCGCTGTTCGGACAGGTGCTGGTCGCGGAGAGCAGCCAGACCGGCGTCGCCGCCTGCGTCCAGCCGCCCGCCCCGTTCGAAATCCAGGCGTAGCGCTGGACATATTCGTGCCGCGTCTCCGGGCGGACCGCCGCCGCGCCGGCGACGCCGGGCGTGACGGCGGGGAGCTGGACCTTGAGCAGGCCGCCATGCGCGGCGGACCAGCTGTAATCGGTCTTGTTGCCCTTGGCGTCGGTGATCTGAGTCGGCTTGGTGCAATGGGCGATCGTCGCCGGCGTGCAATTGTAGGTGGCGGACTGGACGATCGCGGGAAGCGCGCCCGCCTTTGCCACCTGGGTCGTGGCGAGCAGCACCCGAACCGAATAATCCCAGTTCATCACGGTCTTGATCCCCTCGGGATCGGTGGTCGAGACCGGCATCGGCGTCACCGCGCAGCCCATCGCCGCCGGGTCGCAATAGTCATTGAGGGTGATCCGCCCGAGCGGGTCGGTGATCTTGATCGGCCCCGGCGTCACCTGCCACACGATCGCCGTCAGGCCGCCATTCTCATCGACGTCGCCGTAGCCGCCGGTCGGCCGGTAGACCTGCGGGAAGCCGTATTCCAGCGTCGTGGTGTGGCCGTCCTGGTCGGTGAAGCTGCCGCCGGCGATCGAGGGGATGACGTGGGGGACGAACGGCGTCTCGTCCCACTGGTAGGAATAGCTGCTGCCGTCGGCGAAGCTCTGGGACGAGACGATCTCCTCGATCAGCTCGTCCGGGTTCATCCGTTCGACGAACGTGTTGGTCAGCCATGGCGTGCTCTCGCCCGGGCGATGGAAGCCGATCGAGCCGGGACTGTTGGCGAACTGCCAGGTGGCGTTGGTCGGATCGATCATGGTCGCGAGGCGGGTCTTGGCCCCGGACGCGGTGGTGACGGTGACGTAGCTGTAGGCGGCCCGCGCCTGCATTCCCGCCGGGCAGGAGCCTGCGGTGGGCGGCGGCGCCTGCGCGATGTTGAAGACGCACGATCGGGTGACGAACGCGCCGCTATAGTCGAAATGCAGCGCATAGCCGCGATTGCTGGTCACGCGCCTCAGGCGGGTGCTGTTCGCGCCGCCTGCCGTGTCGTAGGTGAAGGCGAAGCGGGTACCGTCGGCGTGGGTGACGCTCGAAACATAGGCGCAGCGCAGGTGGATCGAGCAGTCGCCGCTGTTGATCGGACGGAAGACGGCGACGGTGCCGTCGCCCGTCTTGTAGGTGTAGACCGCCGACGTCGCCTTGTCGCCGCTATAGCTCAAGGTCGCATAGCCGCTCCGCGAGGTCTGGTCGAAGCCGTATCCGGCGCTGCCGTAGGCGCGGAAGGCCTCGGTCCGCCCGCCGAACACCACCTCCATCTGGTAGTCCGGCCGGCCTGCGTGGTGCTTGAACTCGTTCTCGGTGATGTTGACCCGCTTCTCGACGAGCAGGATGTCCCAATTGTGCGAGAAGTTGCCGAAGGGGTTGGTGTGTCCCCAGACCGGCTGCGCGAGCGTCCGCGTCAGGGTCAGCGCGCCGCCCTCGGCGCCGATCGTCAGGTCGGTATGCTCGTAGACGTAGCGGCCGCTGCGCATGTCGACGCCGCCGGGCGCGATCGCGAACTTTTCGGGCGGCGGCGAGAGCACCTTGTCCTGGGCAGAGGCTTGCACGGAGAGCGCGGCAGTCGCGAGAAGCGCGCAGGACAGCGCGCTGCGGCGCGGGAACGTCGTCATTCAATCTCTCCCCTTCGGGATCGGAAATGCGGAAGAAAGCGGTATGGAAGATGCGCCGCGCGCGGCGCGCGGCGCGGGCCTAGGGCGGCGGCGCCTTGGTCGAGCCGCTCACCGTCACGTTGGTGCGGTTGTCCGCCTTGTCGTGCGTATATTCGGCCTTGACGCCGTTGTTCGGCCCGCCCGACCGCTCGACCTTCACCAGCCGCCCCTTGGCGTCGTAGCTGTAGGTGATCGTCTCGGATGCGATGGCCAGCGCCGGGATGGCGATAACCGTTACTGCGGCCAGGACGAGCCTGGCCGGCACACCACGTACATTCATCTGAAGCCCCTCTTCGATGAGGCGCCAATGGATCACGCCGGAGAAGCGGTGTCAACTTACGAATATGACGAAAATCCTATTAGTGTTGTACGATTGTTCTGGGTCGTCACGGCCTCTGGCGGCGGCGCGCGGGAGCCTCTATCACCGCCGCCATGGCCGGGGTGCTGGAGGGCGTGACGATCGTGGAGCTGGCCGGGATCGGCCCGGCGCCGTTCGCGGGCATGATGCTCGCCGACCATGGCGCGCGCATCGTCCGGATCGAGCGCGAGGACCAGCCGCCCGTCATCCAGCCGGCCTTCGACATCCTTGCGCGCGGCCGCGCCGTGACGGTCCGCCTCGACCTCAAGAGCGCGGCGGGCGCGGCGCGGGTGCGGGAGCTGGCGCGGGACGCCGACGGCCTGATCGAGGGCTTCCGCCCGGGCGTGATGGAGCGGCTCGGCCTCGGCCCCGAGGCGCTCGCCGCCGCCAATCCCAAGCTCGTCTACGGCCGGATGACCGGCTGGGGACAGGACGGGCCGCTGGCGCAGGCGGCAGGCCACGACATCAACTATATCGCGCTTGCCGGCGCGCTCCACACCTATGGACGCGAAGGCGGGCCGCCGGTGCCGCCGGTCAATGCGGTGGCGGATTTCGGCGGCGGCGGCATGCTGCTCGCCTTCGGCATGGTGGCCGGCATCCTCGCCGCCCGTGCCACCGGCAGGGGCAAGGTGATCGACTGCGCGATGGTCGACGGCGCCGCTCTGCTCTCCGCCCTCACCTGGTCGCTCAAGGCCGCCGGGATGTGGCGCGACGAACGCGGGGTCAACCTGCTCGACACCGGCGCGCCTTATTACGACGTCTATCGCTGCGCCGACGGCGAATGGGTGGCGGTCGGCGCGCTCGAGCCGCATTTCTTCGCGGTGCTGAAGGAGAGGCTCGGCCTCGCCGCCGACCAGCACGATCCGGCGCTGCGCGGCGAGCTTTCCGCCGCCTTCGCCCGCCAGCCGCGCGCTTACTGGTGCGCCCTGCTGGAAGGCACCGACGCCTGCTTCGCGCCGGTCCTCAGCCTCGCCGACGCGCCGCGCCACCCGCACAATGCCGGCCGCCGGACCTTCGCCGAGGCGGACGGCGTCACCCAGCCCAGCCCCGCCCCCCGCTTCGAGGACCTCGACTAGATGCTCGACACCAGCCGCCGCACCGCTTTCTCCGAGGAACACGGCCTGTTCCGCGACGCCGTCCGCCGCTTCTTCGACCGCGAACTCCTCCCCCACCTCGACCGCTGGGAAGAGGAGGGCATCATCGACCGCGCCTTCTGGACCAAGGCGGGGGAAGCGGGCCTGCTCTGCCCGACCGTGCCCGAAGCCTATGGCGGCCCCGGCCTCGACTTCGCGTTCAACGCGGTGATCGACGAGGAGCTGGGCTATGCCGGCTCCACCGCCGGCATCACGCTCCATTCCGACATCGTCGCCGACTACATCGTCGCCTACGGCACCGAAGAGCAGAAGCGCCGCTGGCTGCCGAAGATGGTCTCGGGCGAGACGCCCACCGCCATCGCGATGACCGAGCCCGGCGCCGGCTCCGACCTCCAGGGCATCCGCACCACCGCGCGGCGCGACGGCGGCGACTATGTGCTGAACGGCTCCAAGACCTACATCACCAACGGCCAGCATGCCGAGCTCGTCATCGTCGTCGCCAAGACCGATCCGGCGCTCGGCGCCAGGGGCACCTCGCTCCTCCTCGTCGAGGCGGAGCGCGACGGCTTCGCGCGCGGGCGCAACCTCGACAAAATCGGCTTCCATTCGCAGGACACGTCCGAGCTGTTCTTCGAGGAGGTGCGCGTCCCGGCGGAGAATTTGCTGGGCGGCGAGGGCCAGGGCTTTGCCTGCCTGATGAACCAGCTCCCCCAGGAGCGGCTCTCCATCGCCTGCTCGGCCCAGGCCAGCGCCCAGCGCGCCTTCGACGAGGCGGTGGCCTTCACCAGGGACCGGAAGGCGTTCGGCCAGCGCGTGTTCGATTTCCAGAACACCAAGTTCACGCTGGCCGATCTGGCGACGAAGCTGCAGGTCGGCTGGGCGCATCTCGACTGGGCGATCGCCCGACACGTCCGCGGCGAGCTCACCGCCGCCGAGGCGAGCGCGGCCAAATTGTGGCACACCGAGCTGCAATGGGAGGCGTGCGACGCGGCGCTGCAGCTCCACGGCGGGGCGGGCTATATGAACGAATATCTCATCGCCCGGCTGTGGCGCGACGCACGGGTGACCCGCATCTTCGGCGGCACCAGCGAGATCATGAAGGAAGTGGTGAGCCGGGCGATCTGACCGGGCGCCCGTGGCCATCGAGGGAGGTTTGCAGAAGCCATGAAGATCGTCGGCAGCTATGTCAGCCCCTATGTCCGCAAGGTGCTCGCCTGCGTGCGGCTGAAGGGGCTGGATTACGAGATCGACCCGATCACCGCCTTCTACGGCAACGAGGAATTCGAGCGGCTGAGCCCGCTCAGGCGGATCCCGGTGCTCGTCGACGGCGATCTCGTCATCCCCGACAGCTCCGCCATCTGCGCCTGGCTCGACGAGGCGCACCCGCAGCCGCCCCTCCTCCCCGCGACGCCGGCCGCGCGGGCGCGGGCGCGGTGGCTGGAGGAATATGCCGACACGCGGCTCGGCGACATCTTCATCTGGGGCCTGTTCTACCCGAAGATCGTCCACCCGGTGATCTGGGGCGAGGCCGGCGACGCGGCGCGGATCGAGAAGACGCTGCGCGACGACGTGCCGCGCGAGATGGACTGGCTGGAGGGCGAACTGCCCGAAGACGGCTTCCTGTTCGGCGGCGCCATCGGCCTCGCCGACATCGCCATCGCCAGCTTCTTCCGCAACGCCGCTTATGCGGGCTTCGAGCCCGATCCGGCGCGCTGGCCGCGGGTCGCCGCCTTCGTCGCGCGCGCGCTGGCGCAGGACTGCTTCGCCGCCTTCCTGTCCTATGAGGACGTCCAGCGCAGCACCGATCCCAAGGGCCGCCGCAAGGCGCTGCTCGCCGCCGGCGCGCCGCTCACCGCGGAGACGCTCGGGACGCGCGAGGCGAAGAAGGGCATCATGCGGCTGTGAGCCCGGCGCGGCAGAGCCTGGAAGCCGGGAGGAGACGGGACATGGGGACGACCAGGATCAGGGCGCGCCGCTGGGGCTGGTGCGTCGCCGCGTCCCTGCTCCTCGCCGCGTGCGGCGCACCCCCCGCTGAGCAGGACAACGCCGCCGCCCCCGCGCCGGAGAGCGCCGGGGCGCCGCCTCAGGCGCTCCCGGCCGACCAAAGCACCGCCGCCCCCGCCGCCGGAGCGCCGGCCGCGAAGACCGCGTCCGCCCCCGCGCGCCGCTGCGGATGGCTGCACAACCCGACGCCGGGCAATTGGTGGCTCGCCGACCGCGACGGCGAATGGATCCTCGGCACCCAGGGCGGACGCAGCGCCGAGGGCATGGACGAGATGCCCGACATGAGCGCGCTCGAGTGGCAGGAGACCAACGGCCATTACGGCTATGGCTGCGCCTGCCTCACCGTCACCGCCGATCCCGAAACGCGCGAGGTGATCCGCTTCGCCGACCCCGAAGCCAAGCCGCTCGCCGCCTGCCGCGCCGACACCGCGCTGCCGGACCCCGGCCCCTGAAGGCGTTGGCGATGGTCCTGCCCCGCCTGCTGACGCGAAGTCCGCTGCTCGCGCTGGCCGCCGTGCTGGCCGCGCCGGCGCCGGCCGCCGAGCCGCCGCCGGGCGCGGCGGCGCGGGCCGCCTGGGGGCTGACGGCGGACGGGGTGGCGCCGCACCCGGACGTGCGCTTCGGCGTGCTGGAGAACGGCATGCGCTATGCGCTGATGCGGAACGCCGTTCCGCCGGGCGGGCTGGCGGTGCGCTTCCGGATCGCGGCGGGCGCCGGCGACGAGGGGCCGCGCGAGCGGGGCCACCTCCACCTCGTCGAGCACATGATCTTCCACGGATCGGAGACGCTGCCCGAGGGATCGCTGCCGCTCTTCCTGTCGCACCAGGGGCTGCGCCGCTGGGACGATTTCAACGCCTATACCGATTATGGCGAGACCGTCTTCCGGCTCGATCTCGCGCGCGCCGACGCGCCGGCGGTCGAGACGGCGGTGCGGCTGATGCGGGAGATTGGCGGCCGCCTCGCCTTCACCCGGCGCGGGGTGGAGGGCGCGAAGG
>JBKBVA010000160.1:0-6295 GCA_046289665.1 Allosphingosinicella sp. | reverse complement strand
GGTGGCGATCAACTTCCACCCCGCCTCGGTCGAGTATCCGGGGATCGGCTGCTACAATTTCGCGCTCTACGACGGCGCCGCCGAGTTCGGCGCGGTGTGCCATCACATGCTCGCCAAGGTCGATACCGGCAGGATCATCGAGGAGCGGCGCTTCCCCTTGCTCCCCTCCGACACCGTCGAGACGCTGAAGCTCCGGACGATGGTGACGATGCTGGCGATGTTCCACGACATTTGCGGGCTGATCGCGACGGGGGCGGCGCTGCCGAGCTCCGAACAGCACTGGACCCGCCGGCCCTATACGCGCCGCGACATGAACGCGCTGCGCGAAATCACGCCGGAGATGGACGAGGAGGAGGTCGCGCGGCGGGTGCGGGCGATGACCTATCCCGGCTATCCCGGCCCCTCGGTCACGGTGGGCGGGCACACCTTCTTCCACCCGGTCCCGCAGAGGCCGCCGCTCGCCTGAGCGAAACGGCAGCCGCGCGCCGGGGTCCTAGGCCCTGGCCTCCGCGACGAGGCGGAACGAGGCGATGGCGAGATCGGAGGCAGGCAGGTGCCGGAATTCGGGCGCCAGCCGGCCCCTCGCCTCCTCCGCCCGCGCTTCGGCCCGCGCCCGCAGCTCCGCCGGCACCTGCTCGTATGGCGCCGGCTCGATCGCGCCGATTCCGACGAGGTGAGTCACCAGAAGCTCGTGGCGAAGGTCCAGCTGCTCCAGCGTCTCCCGATAGCGATGGATCAGCACCCGGTTCGGGCGGCCGCGGCGGCGCGACATGTGGGGGTAGAACCACTGAGGAACGGTGAGGAAGGTGAGCTCGTGATGGCCGGCGGCGCTGAACATGCCGTGGTCGCGTAGGTCGACCTGGTGGACCATCCGCCCGCCGGGGCGAAGCGCCGACGCCATCGCGACCAGCGCAGAGAGAGGATCGTACAGATGCTCCAGCACGGCGCAGGAGCAGATCGCCTCGTAGCCGCTATGGACACTGAAGAAGACTTCCGCAGCGGCCCGCTCGCCGACATGGAAATCGATACTGCCGCCGAAGTCGGTTGCGGAAAGGCCGCGCGCCGCGAGCCGGGGATCGCGCGCGACGATCTCTTCGTACAGGCGCATCTGAACGGCGGGATCGTGCGCGAAGGCGAAGCGGTCGACAAGGTCGACATGCCCGGCGCCCTCGGCGATCAGGAACAAGGCCACCGCCGCGCTGCCACCCGGTCCGACCTCGGCAACCCGCCCGCCGATCGGGCCGCGGCTGAGATACATGTCGGCGACCGAGCGCGCATAGGCGATATCGGCTTCCACATCGGCGCCACCGAGATGGTCGTCGGGGCTGGGGTCGGCGCGCCCGAGATTGGCCGCGGCGAGGAGATTGTCGGCGGCGAAGGCAAGGCAGGTGAGCGGCACCGAACGCTGGACGGCGGCAAGCACGCGCTGCTTCAGGGATGGCGAACTCATCGACGGCTCCTATCAACAGCCCCATGGGCTGGCCAGCGGCCCGAAGGGCCTCCCTCTCCGCTTGCGGGACCGCGGCGGGGGCGGCGGGCGCGCTGGATGCGGCGCGCTCGCGGCGGATCGCGCGGAGCCGCCGGACGCCGGCGAGCGGGCTCAGACGGTCGACATACCAGTCGAACAGCCACTCGCCGCCGCGCGCGTTGAGCGTGTGCGGGCCGCGCCGGTCGGCGAAGCGTATGTCGCCGATCGCGCGTTCGCGATAGGCGTCCGGCGTCAGCGTCTCGATCTCGAAGGCGACGATGCCGTCGCCATAGCCGCGCGTGCTGTCCTGGCCGAAGCGGATCAGCCGATCCCCGATCCTGCGCACCGCGCCGGCCATCCGCGCGCCGCGCGGGGAGACGAGCACGGGGCTTGCCGGGTGCAGCCGGAAGGGGGCGTCGATCGCGTCCGCCGACCACAGACACAGGATGTTGGTCCCCGCCTCCGGCGGCGAGGCGAACAGATAGAGGCGGCCCTCATGCGCGAACAGGGTCGGGTCGACCAGCCGCTCGGCGCCCTCGACGTCGAGCCGCGCCGCCTCCCGCAACGCGCCGTCCTCCACCCGGTAGGCGCGCGGCGGCGACCAGCCGCTGATCTCCGGCACGACGAACTCGGTCCCGCCGATCTCGATCGTGCAGGGATAGGAGAAATGGCCGGTGCCGTTGGAGATGCGCCGGTGCTCCCCGCCGGAGACCAGCACGATTTCGCCGAGCCCGGTGCGGCGGCTCAGCCCTTCGACCAGTACGCCGGGCGGCTCGGACGAGAAGAAGGGATCGGCATAGAAGGTATAGTCCGCCGCCACCGGAAGGGTGCGCCAGTCGTCCGGAGCGGGAAAGGCGTCGCCGTCCGCCACCTCCGCCAGCTTTTCGGGCGGCGCCTCGGCGAGCGAGACGCGCCAGCATTTCTCGCGTGCAAGACCATAGAAGGCGCGGGCCACCCACCGGCGCGCCATGCGTAGCAGGAAGCGCGCGACGACCAGGTTCGATGGCAGCCGGTAGTTGCGGCCGGTGCAGGGCTTGGGAAGCGCCTTGCCGGCCAAAGCGTTGCGGATCGCCGGGTCGAGGAGCAGCCGCGAATGACGGTAGGATTCGACCAGGGTCGCGCGGTAGCTGTGCGGGTAGACGTGCGTCTCGGCGAAGGCGACGACGGCGCCGGCATCGAGCCTGTTGCCGAGGATCTGGACGATCTGCCCCATCACCGGCGCGCCCTCCCACGTCTCCCAGAAGCCGGCGGGGCGGCCGCGATAGCGGTCCGGATCGCCGTGGTGGAAGGACAGGATCGGCACGGGAAGCCGCTCGGGCGGCGGGATCCGCAGCAGGCCCATGCCGAACTTGACGATCACGTCGTAGCCGGAGAGCCGGTCGACGATCTCGGGCGGGAGGGTCTGCCAGGCGCCGTCCCAGCCGGATTCGAAGACGGTCCGCGAGGCGATCCGCTTGCGGCCGTTCGAGACCGGCACCTGCCGCGTCATCGGATTGCGCACGCTCGCCATGTTGAGCGCGTAATAGAGGCCGTGGCGCCGCACGTCGCGCCGCGAGCGGGTGTTGGTGCAGGAGAAGAGGGCGATCTCGTCGGCGCCCTGCACGGCGTCCAGCGCATCGAGGCCGAAGCGCGGGACGCTGTCGCCGTCGGCGATCACCGCGATCTTCAACTCGGCCATGGTTCGACGCGCCCCTTGCTGCCGGCCCGCGCCGGAAGAGCCGCCCTCCTAGCAGAGGCGGCAGGCGGAGCAACGGGCAAGGCCGGCCCGCGCAAGGAGGCTCAGGCGCGCTTCAGCACGGTGACGTTGTCGGGGAGCTGGCCCTGGTCGGGCTCGAGCAGCTCGCGCAGCCGCTGGCGGATCTGCTCCCGGTCGCCGGCGGCGATGGCGGCGGTGAGCCGCTCGATGTGCGGCATCAGCTCGTCGAAGGCCACGAAGCGCTCGCGCGCCATGCGTATGCGCGGATGGGTGGTCTCGACGGCGTGGTTGCCGACGAACAGCTCCTCGTAGAGCTTTTCGCCGGGCCTGAGGCCGACATAGACGATCTCGATGTCGCCCTGCGGGTTGTTCTCGTCGCGCACCGTCATGCCCGACAGGCTGATCATGTTGCGGGCGAGCTCGGAGATCCTGATCGGCTCTCCCATGTCGAGGACGAACACCTCGCCGCCCTTGGCCATCGCGCTGGCCTGGAGGACGAGCTGGGTCGCCTCGGGGATCGACATGAAGAAGCGGGTGACGTCCTGGTGGGTGACCGTCACCGGCCCGCCGCGGCTGATCTGCTTGCGGAAGCGCTGGACCACCGAGCCCGAGGAATCGAGCACGTTGCCGAACCGCACGATGCCGAAGCGGGTGCGGCAGCCGGCCCTGTCGGCGAGCGCCTGGACGATCAGCTCGGCGACGCGCTTGCTCGCGCCCATCACGCTTTCCGGCCGCACCGCCTTGTCGGTGGAGATCATCGTGAAGCGGGTGAGCTGCGCGTCGATCGCGGCCCGGGCGAGGACGAGGGTGCCGAGCACATTGTTCTCGACGCCGACCGCTTCATTGTCCTCGAGCAGCGGCACGTGCTTGTAGGCCGCCGCGTGGTAGATGGTGTCAACCTTGTGGTGAACGATCAGCTCGCGCACCAGCTTGTCGTTGAGCATCGATCCGATGACGGGGACGATGTCGGGTCGCTCGCTCTTGGGCAAAGCGTGGCTGATCTCGTCGAGCTGCTGGTCGATCGAATAGAGCGCGAACTCGCTGTGATCGAGCAGCACCAGCCGGCGCGGGCGGGCGTGGATGATCTGCCGGCAGATCTCCGATCCGATCGAGCCGCCGGCCCCGGTGATCAGGATCGAATGGCCCTCCGCCGCCTCGCGGATCAGCCCGGTCAGCGGCTCCACCGGATCGCGGCGCAGCAGGTCGTTGACCGCGATCGGCCGCACGTCGCTGACCGTGAAGCGCCCGGAGACGATCTCCTCCGGCGCCGGCACCGTCTTCACCTTGAGCTTGAGCTTGGTGAGGCGGGAGATGGCGGCGAGCCGCTGCGCCCGCGTCGCCTTGGGCATGGCGAGGAACACCTCGTCCAGCTCCGAACTCTCGGCGAGGTCCGGAAGCGCGGTCGGCGAATAGATCGGGATGCCCGAGATGATCTGGCCGTGCAGCGCCTTGTCGTCGTCGATGAAGGCGACGAGCCGGTAGGCGCGGTTGCCGCGCATCGAATCGGCGAGGCTGATGCCGGCCGAATTGACGCCGTAGATGGCGACGTTCGCGGCATCGCCCCTGTGCCCGCGCGGCGCGTCGCGGACCGCGCCGGTGAGGAGCAAGGCCATCAGGTAGCGGCCGAGGAAGAGCAGCAGGAACAGGAAGCCGCAATAGATGAAGGCGACCGAGCGCGGCACGTCGATGACCAGCCCGCCGACCGGAATGGCGGCGCGGGTCAGGTAGACGAGGAACACCCAGGCCGTCGCGGCGATCGCGCTCGCCGCGAAGATGCGGGTGACCGCGCCCATGTCGAAATAGCGCAGCACCAGCCGGTAGACCTGCAGCCGGTAGAGGGCGGCGATGCCGATCGCGAAGGATCCCGCCGCGGCGCCGAACACGGCCGGGCTGTTGGGGAAATAGAGCTCGCCGAGCCGGGTCGCGAAGGCGGCCCAGAGCGCGATGCACATGGCGACCAGATCGTAGCCGATCAGGATCGAGCGCTTCACCCCGCGCCCCGCCGACGACAAGTTCCTGACGATGTCGAGTATCACTGTCCGTCTACCTGCAGCCGTACCGTCCTAGCCCAACACCCCTTTGGCAATCTTTGCAAGCGCTTCCGCCCGCCGCGCGACCAGATCGGGACGCAGGGTCGGGTGCACTTCGACCATCAGCGACCGCTTGCCGAGCGACGCCGCGACCGGGCAATCCGGCCGGGGAAGATCCTCGAACGCCTTTTCCAGATACACTTCCGAACAGGAGCCGGAGAAGAGGCGCAGCCCCGCCCCGGCGGCCTGCCGCAGCATCTCGTCGCGCGCCGCTTCCGCGCCGGGCGCCGCGTCGAGGTAGAGATAGAGCTTGTAGAACGCGTGGGTGAGGTCCGCGCCCGGCAGCGGCATGGAGAGGCCGGCGATGCCGGACAGGGCGTCGGCCCAGATGCCGGCATTGCGGGTGCGCGCCTCCCGCCACGCGTCGAGCTTGGCGAGCTGGGCGAGGCCGACCGCCGCCTGCGGGCCCGGCATCCGCCAGTTGGTGCCGAGGCTGTCGTGGACCCAGCGGAAGCCCGGCTTCTTCGCCGGCTCGAACATCTTCTCGCGGTTCTTGCCGTGATCCTTGAACGACCAGGCCCATTCATAGGCCTGCGCGTCCCGAAAGCTGGTGAAGCCGCCTTCGCCGGCGGTGGAGATGATCTTGTCCTGGCAGAAGGAGAAAGCGGCGGCATGGCCGAAGCTGCCGACGCTGCGCCCGCCGATCTCCGCCCCCTGCGCCTGCGCGCAATCCTCGATCACCTTGATGCCGTGCCGCTCGGCGAGCGCCATGATCGCCGGCATGTCGGCGGGCCAGCCGGCGAGGTGAACGGGGACGATCGCCTTCGTGCGGGGGGTGAGCACCCGCTCGATCGTCCCGGCGGTGATGTTGCCGCTCTCCGGATCGATGTCGGCGAAGACCGGGGTGGCGCCGACCAGCATCGCGCAAAAAGCGGAGGCGACGAAGGTGCGCGGCGTGACGACGACCTCGTCGCCGGGGCCGACGCCGAAGGCCCGCAGCGCCAGCTCGAGCGCCACCGAGCCGTTGGCGAGCGCGATGCCGTGACCGCCGCCGACACGCTCGGTCAGCGCCTTTTAAAAGGCGAAGACGGCCTCGCCCGT
>JBKBVA010000015.1:0-20007 GCA_046289665.1 Allosphingosinicella sp. | reverse complement strand
CCCGCTTCCGCCGCTGGCCGGGCACCGAGCGCGCGCACCTCGTCTAGCGTGAAGGTGGGCCGGATGTCTGGCGCCAGCAAGGCTGTCAGCGCCTCGCCGGGGGGCAGCATGGATGCCGGCCTGCGCTGGCACGGCGGGCAGGAAAGCTCAAGCGTAGCGTTCGTGGAGCAAAGCGAACTGGTCGGGCGCCTCGGCGTCTTCCTGGTCGGTGAGGCGGGTGGGGTAGGCGCCGGTGAAGCAGGCGTCGCAATATTGCGGCTGCGCCTCGTCGCGGACGTCCTCGCCGACCGCGCGGTAGAGCCCCTCGATCGAGATGAAGGCGAGGCTGTCCGCCTTGATGTAGTCGTTCATCTGCGCGACGTTCATCTGCGCGGCGAGCAATTTGGCCCGCTCCGGCGTGTCGACGCCGTAGAAGCAGCTGTGCCGGGTCGGCGGCGAGGCGATCCGCATGTGGACCTCGCGCGCGCCGGCCTCGCGCAGCATCTGCACGATCTTGAGGCTGGTCGTGCCGCGCACGATCGAATCGTCGATGAGGACGAGGCGCTTGCCCTGGATGAGGGCGCTGTTGGCATTGTGCTTCAGCTTGACGCCGAGGTGGCGCACCGCGTCGCTCGGCTGGATGAAGGTGCGTCCGACATAGTGGGAGCGGATGATGCCGAGCTCGAAGGGAATGCCGCTTTCCTGCGCATAGCCGATCGCCGCCGGCACGCCGCTGTCGGGGACGGGCACGACGAGATCGGCATCGACGCCGTTCTCTCGCGCCAGCTCGGCGCCGATCTGCTTGCGCACCGTATAGACGGACGCGCCGTCGACGATGCTGTCGGGCCGGGCGAAGTAGATATGCTCGAAGACGCAGGGGCGCGGCCGCACGTCGGCGAAGGGCCGGTGGGACTGCATGCCCTTGCCGGAGACGATGATCAGCTCGCCCGGCTCGACCGAGCGTATGTAGGTCGCGCCGACCACGTCGAGCGCCACCGTTTCGGAGGCGAAGATATAGGCGTCGCCGAGCCGGCCCATGACGAGCGGCCGGATGCCGAGCGGATCGCGGCAGGCGATCATGCCTTCGGCGGTGAGGCAGATCAGCGAATAGGCGCCTTCGACCTGCTTCAGCGCGTCGATGAACCGGTCGATCAGCGTCCGGTAGGTCGAGGTGGCGACGAGGTGGATGATCGTCTCGGTGTCGCTGGTCGACTGGAAGATCGACCCGCGGCGGTTGAGCTCGCGCCTGAGCTTCATCGCGTTCGAGATGTTGCCGTTATGGGCGACCGCGAAGCCGCCGCTGGCGAGCTCGGCGAACAGGGGCTGGACGTTGCGCAGCGCGGTCTCGCCGGTGGTCGAATAGCGGACGTGGCCGATGGCGGCGTCGCCGGCAAGGCGGCGGATGAGGTCGTCCCGGTCGAAATTGCCGGCGACATGGCCCATTGCGCGGTGCGAATGGAACTGGCGGCCGTCCCAGCTGGTGATGCCGGCGGCTTCCTGGCCGCGGTGCTGGAGCGCGTGGAGGCCGAGCGCCACCACCGCCGACGCCGTCTCGGCGCCCCAGATCCCGAATACGCCGCACTCTTCGCGCAGCTTGTCGTCGTCGAAAGGATTGGTGGTCAACATCGTCGATAACCCGCCTCGCTCAGCCGTCGCCCCGGCGCCCATATAGGGAGCCGGATCGGCTTTGTCGCCCCGTGCGGCGATGAAAACCGGTCGGGATCGGGAACGCTTCGTCGCATCCCCGTCCTTGCCTGAACCGGGGCCGGCTGCCATGAAACGGGCGCTCAAGGAGGCCGCATGAAGAAGTCGCTGATCGCCCTTTGCCTCGTCGCCGGCTGCGGCGCCTCGGACCCCGAAGGCGGCAACGGGGCGGCGGCGCTCGCCAACGGCGCCGCGCCCGCGGGACCGACCCCGGTGGCGCAGGCGGTCCGCACGTCGGAGCTCACCGGCCTCTGGGAAGGCGGCCGGACGCAGCAGCAGCAGCGCGACCAGATGTGCATCATCGACCGCGGCACCGGCGACGTCCGCTTCGGCATCGTCATGTGGGGCGACAATTTGCACAGCTGCTCGGGATCCGGATCGGTGGTGCGCGAAGGATCGACCCTGCGGCTGACCATGGAAGGCGACGAGGCGTGCGCGATCGACGCCAGGATCGAGGGCGAGACCGTGACCCTGCCGGCGACGCTGCCGGCGGGCTGCGCTTATTATTGCGGCGCCCGCGCCCGCTTCGACGGCGGCACCCTCACCCGCACCGGCACGACGGCAGCCGATGCGATGAAGGCGACCGACCTCGCCGGCGACCCGCTCTGCGGGGGCTGAGCGCCGGCGCCCTCAGACCTTCCGGCTGAGCGTCCGCATCGCTTCGTCGAGCCCCTCGAGCGTCAGCGCGTACATGCGGTCCTGCATCAGCTCGCGGACGATCTGGGTGGAGTGGCTGTAGCCCCAATATTTCTCCGCCGCCGGATTGAGCCACACCGCGCTCGGATAGGTGGTGGTGAGCCGCTGCAGCCAGACCGCGCCCGCTTCCTCGTTGAAATGCTCGACCGAGCCGCCGGGATGGGTGATCTCATAGGGGCTCATCGCGGCGTCGCCGACAATGACGAGCTTGTAGTCGTGGCCGAACTTGTGGAGCACGTCCCAGGTCGGCGTCCGCTCGGAGAAGCGGCGGCGATTGTCCTTCCACAGGCTCTCATAGGGGCAATTGTGGAAGTAGAAGAATTCGAGGTTCTTGAACTCGCCGGTCGCCGCCGAGAACAGCTCCTCGCTGGTCCTGACGAACGGGTCCATCGAGCCGCCGACGTCGAGCAGCAGCAGCAGCTTCACCGCATTATGCCGCTCGGGCCGCATGCGGATGTCGAGCCAGCCCTGCCGCGCCGTGCCGTCGATCGTGCCTTCGAGGTCGAGCTCGTCGGCCGCGCCTTCGCGCGCGAAGCGCCTGAGCCGCCGCAGCGCCACCTTGATGTTGCGCGTGCCGAGTTCCTTCGCGCTGTCGAGGTTCTTGAACTCGCGCTTGTCCCAGACCTTGAGCGCGCGGCCGTGGCGGCCCTCGCCGCCGATCCGCACCCCTTCGGGATTGTAGCCGCCGTGGCCGTAGGGCGAGGTGCCGCCGGTTCCGATCCATTTGGAGCCGCCCTGGTGGCGCTCCTTCTGCTCCTCGAGCCGCTTCTTCAGCGTCTCCATGATCTCTTCCCAGGAGCCGAGCGACTGGATCTCGGCCATCTGCTCGGGCGTCAGATAGAGTTCGGCGACCTTCCTCAGCCACTCTTCGGGCAGCGGCACGGCCTCGGTGCCGTAGTCGGTCTCCAGCCCCCTGAAGACCTTGCCGAACACCTGGTCGAAGCGGTCGAGCAGCCCCTCGTCCTTCACGAAGGTGGCGCGGGCGAGGTAGTAGAATTCCTCCGGGCTGGCGCGGATCACCTCGGCGTCCAGCGCCTCGAGCAGGGTGAGATGCTCCTTGAGGGACGCGGAGATGCCGGCCGCGCGCAGCTCGTCGACGAAGGAGAAGAACATGGCGCCGCTTTTAGCCGGGGCCGCGCGCGAAGGCCACGCCTGCCGTGCTGTCGGCCTCAGGCCGTGGGCGGCGCCTCCGGAATCGTCACCTGGGTTTCCGTACCCCCGTCGCGCTTCAGCGTGATGGTCGCTCGCCTGCGGAGAATTTCGTCCTCGGCGCCCGAGAGATAGCGGACGATCTGCCTGTCGCTCGGCACCTTGTCGAGCATGCCGAGGATTTCGGTGGTGGCGATACCGTGATTGAGGAGAACGAAGCCGCCTTCCCGTCGCCGCGCCACCTCCAGCAGGCCCCCGGCGTCGCTGTACAGCACGAGGAGCACCGATTTCGTGCGCGGATCGTCCGCCTCGTCCGCACCGGTCGCCCGCAGGAAGGTGACGCGAGTCTCGCCGACAACGGCGACACCGCGGCACCAGTCCGTGCCGATGCGCGACAGCAGCAGGTCGGTGTCCTTGCCGCCATTCCCCTCGGCGCGCTCGCCCGCCGGGTCGAGCAATCCCAGCCCGATGACGTTCGCCATCGGATCATCCTTGCTCTCGGCGATCGGCATGGCGTCCGGGAGGGTCGCAGCGGGGCAGGGTTCTGCCGCGATGAGTGCGGTCGTGGAGGGCTTCACCTTGCCTTCGAAACGGAGGCCCTCGAGCAAGGCAGTCATCACCGCATCGACCTCGCCGGCGCGCTGCTCCGGTCCGGTGACCCGCAGCTTGATCAGCCAGCGGTCCGCCTTGATGAAGGCCGCGCTGGAGGCGTTGTCGCCGCGATAATTGTCGAAGTCGATGCGGATCGCCACGCTTTGTGCGCCGCCTGCCGGGACCACGGAAGTACGCCGGACCGTCACCGGATTTTCCGAGTGCAGCTTCAGCGCCTCCGTCGTCGCGAGCGAGGCAAGCCCGGCATGGGCGACGCCGGAGAGATAGACGTAGGCCGTCGCCCAGACCTCGCCGTCGGGCGATTGGTACTGCAGCGCCGTATCCAACCCCTCGCCCTTGCGGCTAAACTCCTTGGTGCCCTTGAAGCGGACGACAGCGGGGTCGCGGGGCAGGCTGATGCCGGTCGCCTCGAAGCGGAGCCGGTCGCCGCTCTGGCTCCAGAATTCGGCCTGCTGCGCCGCGGCCGGCGAGAGGAGTCCGACGAGCAAGCCGATCAGCAACAGGATGTGACGCATCGGACTTGCCCCCCGGAAAGTGTTTGCGGCCGGGAGGATTGCACGGGCCCGGTGCCGGTGCAATCGGTCAGCGGGCGTCGGGTTCTCCCTCTCCCGGCTCCGCCAGCGGCCTCGGACGGTGGACCAGGGCGACGAGGACGAAGGAGATGATCATCAGCAGGTACCAGGCGACCAGCTTGTGCGGCGAGACCACGGTCCAGCCTTCACGCTGGTCCGGATAGGTCCAGGCGCGGGCGAAGGTGCCGATATTCTCGGCGAACCAGATGAACAGGGCGACGAGCAGGAAACCGAGCAGCAGCGGCATGGCCCGGTGCTTCCGGTACGGGCGGAACCAGACGAAGGTCCGCCCGAACAGCAGGGCGGTCGCGACGAGCAGCGGCACCCGCGCGTCCGGCAGCCAGTGATGGGCGAAGAAATTGACGTAGATCGCCGCCGCCAGCGCCGCCGCCGTCCATAGAGGCGGGAAGCGGGTGAAGCGGAAATCGAAGATCCGCCAGACCCGGGCGATGTAGCTGCCGACCGCCGCATACATGAAGCCGGAGAAGAGCGGGACGCCGCCGATCCGCAGCAGCGCCTCCTCGGGGTAGATCCAGCTCCCCGCGGCGGTCTTGAACAGCTCCATCACGGTGCCGACGACGTGAAAGGCGAAGATCACCTTCGCCTCGTCCCAGGTCTCCAGCCGGAAGGCGAGCAGCCCGGCCTGGATCGCCACCGCCGACAGGGTGAGAAAATCGTAGCGCGCCAGCGCGGCATCGTCGGGGTAGAAGAAGTGCGTCGCGAGCAGCAGGCCGAGCAGCAGGCCGCCGAACAGGCAGGCCCAGGCCTGCTTGAAGCCGAACAGCAGGAATTCGAAGACGTAGCTCGGCCACCCGCCCTCCACCGGCACCCGCTCGAGCGCGAGGCGAATCCGCTCGAAGCGGGTGTGGTGGGGGAGGCGGACCATTAAGCCTAGCAGCGCGGCGCAGCCAGGAGAGCGCGGGGTTGAGACGGCCGCACGCGTCGCGCGGCTCCTCCTCTCGGTACAAGGGTGCGAAGCATCGGCCACAGCGCACGTGCCGGGTCCGACACGGCGGAGCTCAGTCTTCGCGTCATTGCAGGCCTCTCAGGATCTCTGCGCGGCATGGACTCCAGCTCTTTCCAGATTTGGCTTGCGAGCATGGCGACCCGACTTGCCGCGGGCAAGGCACCGGAAGAGCGCGTCTGCCCGCGAGAGGCTGGATCGAGGCGGGACGGCCGGCTTTGTGGACGGAGAGGTTCCCGGCGCGTTAGGCTGTGGGGATGTCCGATTCCGATTACGGCACGCCCTACGGCGCGGATTCGACCGACCCGGTCGACGACTGGTCGCGCGCCGTGTTCGAGGCCTGCCGGGACTGGCCGCTCGCCGTCTCCGGGCGCTGGTTCCGGTGGGAGGAAGGCTGGCTCGTGCTGCGCATCGAGGAGGTGGCGGGCGAGCGCCTGGAGCCGCTGTCCGCGATCGAGATCGACACGGCGGACTGGCGGCTGAGCGTCTCGTTCGGCAGCTGGGCGACGCCGATCATGCCGGACAGCGCTTCGGTCGGGAAAGCCGCGGCGCAGGCGGTGGCGGAGGCGCGCGAGCTGGTCGAGGCTTGGCTTACCGGCCATGTGAAGCTCGCCAGCTACAGCGACGAGACCGGCTGGCGCGGGAGCAAGATCCTCTATGGCGGCGACCTTCCGGCGGCGGTGGAGCCGGTGCCGGTCGCGATCGGCGGCCAGGGCCGGGTGATCGTCAAGACGCCGCGCCGCGCCGACTGGCGCTCGTGGCGGTCGCTCGGCGACGGCGTCTGGATCGAGTGCGAGGTCGCCGAGGGCTGAAGCCGAAGCGCGGCCGGCCGCTTCAGCCGCCTCGACGGCTCATGAAGGCGAGGCGTTCGAACAGCATCACGTCCTGCTCGTTCTTGAGCAGCGCGCCGTGGAGCGGCGGGATCGCCTTGGCGGGGTCCCGCGACTGGAGCACCTCGAGCGGCATGTCTTCGTGGAGGAGCAGCTTCAGCCAGTCGATCAGCTCGCTGGTCGAGGGCTTCTTCTTCAGGCCCGGCACCTCGCGGACCTGATAGAAGATGTCCATCGCCTTCGAGACCAGCAGCTGCTGGATGCCGGGGAAATGGACGTCGACGATCGCCTGCATCGTCTCGCGGTCCGGAAACTTGATATAGTGGAAGAAGCAGCGCCGGAGGAAGGCGTCGGGCAGCTCCTTCTCGTTGTTCGAGGTGATGACGACGATCGGGCGCTCCTTCGCCTTCACCGTCTCCTTCGTCTCGTAGACGTGGAACTCCATCCGATCGAGCTCCTGGAGGAGATCGTTCGGAAACTCGATGTCGGCCTTGTCGATCTCGTCGATGAGGAGGACGGGGAGCTCGGGCGCGGTGAACGCCTCCCACAATTTGCCGCGGCGGATGTAGTTGGAGATGTCGTGGACGCGCGGATCGCCGAGCTGTCCGTCGCGCAGCCGCGCCACTGCATCATATTCGTAGAGGCCCTGATGCGCCTTGGTGGTCGACTTGACGTGCCATTCGATGAGCGGCGCGTTGGCGGCGCGGGCGATTTCGTGGGCGAGGACGGTCTTGCCGGTGCCCGGCTCTCCCTTGACGAGCAGCGGGCGGCGCAGGGTGACCGCGGCGTTGACGGCGACCTTGAGGTCGTCGGTCGCGACATAATTGGAGGTGCCCTCGAACCGCATCTCGTTCCTTTCCGTGCCCTTCAGGCGGCGGATAGGGGAGGGGCGGAGTGAGGGCAAGCCGGAGGGACGGGAGGCTCAGCCCTCGGCGCGGGCCTGGTGGCGGGTCTCGAGCAGGTCCCACAGCCCGTAATGCTGGACGGCGATCTGCTGCGCCCCGAACAGGAGGGCGCGCTGGATGCCGGGGGTCTCGGCGAAGCCCTCGGCCACGGCGGCGACGCGGCCGACGTCGGCGGCATAAGGCGGCGCCTCGATCCCGAAGCGCTGCGCGGCGGCGTCGAGCGCGCCGCGGATCGCCACCCAGTCGAGCACCACCGCCATTGCCGCGCCGAGCGCGCAGCCGTTGCGCTCCGAGCGGGCGAGCATCTCGACCGCGTGGCGCTGGGAGAGAACGGCGGCGTCGCTTTCGGAGGCGCCGGGCGTGCTCGGCACGGGGCCGGCGGCGACGGCGAGCCGGGCTATGTAGGCGCGCTCGCCGGCGAAGGCATAGGCGGCCTGGGCGATCCAGGCCCGCGCCTCGGGCGCGACGATGCGGGCGGCGGCATGATCGATGACGCCCGGATAGCGGCCGTGGAGGGTGCACAGGAAGTGGATGAGATCGGCGAAATCCCGCGCCGGATCCGGGCCGTTCAGCAGGGCCTCGGCCCGGCACCAGGGATGGGCCGCACTGCCGTGCTCGGCGACGCAGGCCGGCAGCAGGACGCCCGCGCGCGGGGCTGGTGCGGTCTCCACCGATGCCAAAGCCATGAAACAAGCACTCCTGAAAGCCGCTGCGTGCAGCCGGCTTAGCGGGGTGATCTATATCAATGCCGTAAAGACGAGGTGAACGCGCGGTTAGGGGTATTTGCGGGGCGCGGAATCGGGCGGCATCTCCGCCTCCCGCGGGGCCGGAAGCCGTCGCGAGGCTGCCGGTATCGCTGTGCAGTCAAGACCTTAGCAGGCTCAAGCGCGACACCTATACCTGTAAGTAACGTCAACTTTGACTCACCTTCGGCGCTGTAATAAAATCTGTTATCTATTCATCGCTGGTCGTTCGACTCGAGTCATTGCGGCGAACGGCGGGGTGAGCCGAGTTAACGGCAAGAGGGGGGTTTCATGGCAACTTCTCCGATCGACGTGCTGCGTCCGCAGCTCCAGAATCTCTTTCGTATGCGGTGGAATATCCTTCCGTGGGAGATCTACTACCCATGGTGGCGGCGCCCGGCAAAGTGTCGCATCCTCTTCTATACCGACAGCTCCGTTCATCTTTCCGGGGGCTCGTTTCAGGGCATCATGTACGTCAAGACGCTGCTGGAGAGCCGCGCTTATTATTATGTCGACTTCGACATCGACGTGTGCAACCGCGACGGCACCGACCCGACGGCGACGATCGGCGCGGGAACGCCGCGCAAGCTCACCGATCTCGACATCATCAACAAGTACGACCAGATCTGGCTCTTCGGCTTCAATTCGGGCGCGAGCCTCGATGCCGCCGAAGTGTCGCTGATGGACCAGTTCATGGCGGCGCCGAAATATGGCGGGGTGCTGACCACCGGCGACCATGCGAGCCTCGGCAAGGGCCTCTCCGGCCAGATCAGCCGGGTCGGCGAGATGCGCCTCTATCCCGCTCCGCCCAATTCGCCGCCGGGGTGGAACACGACGCTGGTGCAGCGCGGCGGCGATCCGATTTCGTTCAACGACCAGTCGGACGACGTCCCGCAGCGTATCCGCTGGCGGCGTTATTATGCGGGGCCGCTGCGGGCGCGCCCCCATCCGGTCCTGTGCGGACCCGACGGGCCGATCGACGTGCTGCCCGACCACCAGCATGAGGGAGAGGCGCTCGCGCCCTCCGTCGCGGGCAAGCCGGCCTGGCCGAGCGGCCCCTCCGGCCAGCAGGAGCCGGAAGTGATCGCCTGGGGGCGGATCAGCGACCCGGCCGCCAGCCGCTACGGCCAGGAGATCGGCGTGGTCTCGGTCTATAACGGCCACATGGCCGATGTCGGCCGGATCGTCGCGGATTCGACCTGGCACCATTGGTTCGACATCAACCTCACCGGGATCAACGGCGCCGGCCCGCCCTATGAAGGGTTCGACGCGACCATCGCGGGGCAGGCGGCGCTCAAGAAGATCGACGCCTATTTCCTCAATTGCGGCGTCTGGCTGGCGCCGCCGGCGGTCCAGTCGTCGATGCGCCTCGCGGCGCTCTGGTCGGTCATCTGGGAGGACATCATCGTCGAGCTGCCGCTCGACGCCTCGCTCCTGCACTGGGGCAAGGCGGGGCTCGATGCGCTGGGCCGCCGCGTCTCGCGCTGCGCCGTGTTCGACTTCGTCTGGCCCAAGGAGCCGATCTACAAGCCCAAGATCCCGTGGTGGGAGTGGCAGATGCTGCCGCCGGAGCTGGATTTCCTCGATCTGCCGTTCGAACAATATCTGGCCGGCGGGATCCTGCGCGAGCTTTCGGCGCGCTTCGGCGTCCACAGCAAGCGGCGCATCTCGGACGGCCCGCCGCGCGACGCGGAGCTCGAACGCGCCTTTTCGGAAGGCGCCGATCGGGCGGTGGAGTCGCTGCGCGAGGATGTGATGCGGCAGACCAGGCTGCTCAGCCGCGCGGTCGAGCAGGGGTTCAGCGCGAAGGGCCTGTTCGAAGTCGTCAAGGACCGGCAGTCGGATCCCGAACCCGGACCGGGAGGTGGGCGGCGGCCCGGAGGCGGCCGGCGTCCGGGCTGAGCGGGCGCCGCTTCGCGGGCGGATGGATGCGGCGGGCGGCGGAACCCTTTTTCGGTGCTCTCGTTACGGGCTCGTATCATCCATGACGAAGGACTCATCCATGCGCGCACTCACCGCCATCCTCGCCATCGGCAGCTTCGCCGCCCTTGCCGCCTGCGACGTCGACCAGACCCAGGAGGGCGAAATGCCCGATGTCGACGTGAACGCCTCGGGCGGCGCGATGCCGGAATATGATGTCGAGGGGCCGGACGTGAACGTGGGCACCACCAACCAAACGGTCGAGGTTCCCACGGTCGACGTCGACGCGCCGGAGGAATAAGCCTTTTCGGTCCGGCTCCGGGGCCGCGTCCGCCGCTCAGGCGGCGAGCGGCACCGGGGCCGGCTCGGCTTCGGCCTCGGCCGCGGCCGGCTCCGCTGCGGTCGGCTGCTCGGCCACGTCGGCCGCTTCGACTTCGGCTTCGATCACGGCCGGGTTCGGCGCGATCAGCCGGGAGAGGAGGACGAGGATGCCGGCCGCGAAATAGCCGCCGATCACCGCCACCGGGCTGAAGAACAGCCCCACGGCGAGGCCCAGCCGCAGCCAGTTGGCGTGAAACCCGAAATCCTCGCCGATCGCCTCGCAGACGCCGAAGAAGGTGTCGTCGCGGGTGATGAGATTGCCAGACATGTTCCAAAGCTCCCTTCGCTCCGCGGGCGAGGCCCGCGCCGATGCGGGCCTCTCAGCACGAGCCGTGCCAGTTTCGGGAAAGCCCGCGGGAACAGGGACTTGGCCAGGGCGTGCCGTCCGGTGCGCGGATCGGGGCCGGGATGCCGCACCAACATTTGGGAAAAATCCCGAACGCGCGCCTGAGCCGGCCGGCCGGGCTCAGCCCGACGCCGCGTCCCGCTGCCTCAGGGCCTCCAGCACCGCCTCCACCGTTCGCTCGTGCGGCGAGGCGCGGCTCTCGACGCGCAGGTGCGCCTCGGCATAAGCGGGGTTCCGCACCGCCGCGAGCTCGGCGAGGACCTGCCGCGGATCGTGGTTCCTGAGCAGCGGCCGGTGCCCGCGCCGCGCCACCCGCTCGGCGAGGGTCGCGATGTCCGCGTCGAGCCAGATCGCGATGCAGCGCGCCAGCACCAGCGCGCGCGTCTCGGCATCGACGAAGGCCCCGCCGCCGGTGGCGATCACCTTGGGCTCGCCGCCGACCAGCCGCGCGATCACCCGGCGCTCGACGTCGCGAAAGGCGGATTCGCCATAATCCTCGAAGATCTCGGCGACCTTGCGGTCGGCCGCTTCCTCGACGGCCTCGTCGGAATCGACGAAGGGCATGCCGAGCCGCCGCGCCAGCCGCCGGCCGACCGACGACTTGCCGACCCCCATCAGTCCGACGAGGACGATGCAGCGGTCGGGGCGGGGAAGGGCGGCGTCCATGGCGGCGGGGGCTATACAGCGCCCCGTCTCGTGGGGCAAAAGGCCGGCCATGCGCAGAACTTATGCTCCGACGCGGCGCCGCAGATCGCCGCTCCCGATCATCCTCATCGTCCTTGCCGTGCTGCTCGTCGGCGGCATCGTCTGGCTCAGCACCATCGACACCGAGGTGCCGACGCAGCCCATAGAGCAGGACGTGACCAATGAAGCGCTCGCGGGCTAGCCTTCTCCTCCTCTCGGGCGCGGCCCTGGTCGCCTTCGCCCTGCCCGCCGCCGGGCAGCGCGAGAAGGCGCCCGAATCGCTGCTGCCGCCCGGCTTCGGCGATCCCGCGCCCAAGCAGGACGCGCCGCCCGCGGACCGGCCGTCGCAGCCGGGCACGCCGGGCGCGCCCACGCCTGCGCCGCCACCGCCGCCGCCGCCTCCGCCGCTGTCGAGCCCCGGCCTGTCGCGGCCGCAGGTCGAGAATTCGGCCGCCCAGGACCTCGCGGCACTCGCAGCCCAGCAGAATCTGCCGCCGCCGATCGAGATCCCCGACGAGTCGCGGCGTCCGACCAATCCCGTCGGCCCGCTCACCCCCGCCAATTGGGGCCTGCCGCAGGACGCCTTCGGCGGCGCCCACGGCGTGCTGCTCACCTCGCTGATGCGCCGCCTCGACGCGCCGGTCGCGTCGCGCTGGACTTCGATGCTGCTCCGCCGCGCCCTGCTCTCGCGCGTCCCGGCGCCGTCCCACGTCAACGAGGTCGACTGGGTCGCCGAGCGCGCCTGGCTGCTGCTCAGGATGGGGGAGGCCGATGCGGCGCGCGCGCTCGTCCAGTCGATCGACGTCGACCGGTTCACGCCGCGCATGTACACGGTCGCCGTCCAGACCGCGCTCGCCACGGCCGATCCCGCGGCGCTGTGCCCGCTGGTCGCGCAAGGCCGCGAGGTGTCCGAGGAACGCGTCTGGCCGCTAGCCGCCGCTATGTGCGCGGCGCTGGAAGGCGAAGCGGCGCGTGCGAGCCAGCTCATCGACCGCGCTCGCGGCCGCAGCGGCGGCAGCCCGATCGACGTGCTGCTGGCCGAAAAGGTGATCGGCGCGGGCACCGACACCCGCCGCGCCGTCTCGATCCAGTGGGACGAGGTCGACCAGCTCAACAGCTGGCGCTTCGGCCTGGCCAGCGCCACCGGGCTCGAAATCCCCGACCGGCTGATGCAGCGCGCCGGCCCGCAGGTCCACGCCTGGCAGGCGCGGGCGCCGATGGTGCCGATCGAGCAGCGGGTTCCGGCGGCCTTCCGCGCCGCCGCGCTCGGCGTCTTTTCCAATGCCGCTCTGGTCGAGATGTTCAGCCTGATCGGCGACAATACGGATCCCTCTGAGATCGAAGGCAGCATCGCCGACCGGCTCCGCCGCGCCTATGCCGGCCGCACGGTCGGAGAGCGCATGGAGGCGCTCGCCAACCTGTGGGGCGGCGAGGGGGCGGAGCCCTATTCGCGCCTGATCCTGACGGCCGCGGCCGCCGCCCGCATCCCGCCCGACCAGGCGCGCGGCGAGCAGGTGGACGAGCTCATCGCCTCGATGCTGAGCGCCGGTCTCGACCGGCAGGCGGCGCAATGGGGGCCGGTTGTGGAGGCGCTCGGCGGCGAGGCCAACCGGGCCTGGTCGCTCCTCGCCGTCGGCACCGCCCAGCCGGCGGTCGACCTCGGCCGCGCGGCGAGCGTGATCGACGATTTCGGAGGCCATCGCGGCCGGATGCTGGCGGCCGCGCTCGCCGGTCTCGGGCGGCTCGACGATGCCGGCGCCTACGGAATCAACACCGCGACCGACAGCCGCTGGGACAATATGATCGCCTCGGCCGCGCGCAGCGGCCAGCCGGGCACCGTCGCCCTCGTCGCCGCGGTCGGCATGCAGACCGGCGACTGGCGTGCCGTGCCGCCCGATCACCTCTACCACATCCTCGCCGCGCTTCGGCAGGTCGGGCTCGAATACGAAGCCCGGATGATCGCCGCCGAGGCGATGACCCGGCTGTGACCGCGGCGGCGTTCCTCCCGTGACCTCCGCCCGCGAGGACGGGCAGCTCATCGCCGCCTTCCTCGAGATGATGGCGGCCGAGGCCGGCGCGGCGGCCAACACCCTGCTCGCCTACGAGCGGGACCTGCGCGGCGCGTCCGAGCTGCTGGACGGCGGCCTCGCGCACGCGACGCGCGACAGGCTGGAGTCGCTTTCGCAGGCGTGGATGCCGCTGAAGCGCGCGACCGTCGCCCGCAAGGCGGCGGCGCTGCGCCGCTTCTTCGGCTTCCTGCAGGACGAGGGCCTGCGCGCGGACGATCCGTCCTCGGCCCTCCCGCGGCCGGCCGGCGGGCGCGCGCTCCCCAAGATCATCGACCACAAGGCGGTGGACGCGCTGTTCGCGGAACTCGAGCGCCGGCGCGCGGAGGAGCCGGGGCCCGCCTCGCTGCGCCTCGCCGCGCTCATCGAACTGCTCTACGGCTCAGGCCTGCGCGCCACCGAATTGGTGTCGCTGCCCCGCCACGCGGTCCGCCCCGACAAGCCGTTCCTGATCCTGGCCGGCAAGGGCGGGCGCGAGCGCCTGGTGCCGATCTCCGACCGCGCCCGCGCCGCCGTGTCCGAGCATGCCGCGCTCGTTCCGCGCGACAGCCTCTGGCTGTTCCCCTCGGGCAAGAAGCACCTCTCCCGCGTGCGCCTCTACCAGCTCGTCCGCGAGCTCGCCGCCGCCGCCGGCATCCCGCCCGAACGGATCAGCCCGCACGTGCTCCGCCACGCCTTCGCCACCCACCTGCTCGAAGGCGGGGCGGACCTGCGCGCGCTGCAGCTCCTGCTCGGCCATGCCGATATCGCGACGACGCAGATCTACACCCATGTCGACAGCCGCCGGCTGGTCGACCTCGTCAACGATCGCCACCCGCTCACCGACGCCGCGCGGAACAAGGCGCGCGTTGACGTGCGCCGCGACCCGTCCTAACGCCGCGTCCGCTTATGGCCAGCTTCCTCGACTTCGAAAAATCCATCGCCGAGCTTGAAAACCGCATCGAGGAGCTGCGGGAGACGGCGGTCGGCAGCGACATCAACATCGATTCGGAGATCGACAAGCTCCAGGCCAAGTCGGACCGGACGCTGCGCGAGGTCTATGCGCGGCTGACGCCCTGGCAGAAGACGCAGGTCGCCCGCCATCCCGAGCGGCCGCACTTCAAGGATTACGTCGCCGCCCTCGTCACCGATTTTGTGCCGCTCGCCGGCGACCGCAATTTCGCGGAGGACCCGGCGATCGTTGGCGGCCTCGGGACGATGAACGGGCGCCGCGTCGTGCTGATCGGCCACGAAAAAGGCGACGACACCGCCAGCCGCCTCAGGCACAATTTCGGCATGGCCAAGCCCGAAGGCTATCGCAAGGCGATCCGGCTGATGCAGCTCGCCGACCGGTTCGGCCTGCCGGTGGTCACCCTCGTCGACACGCCCGGCGCATTCCCCGGCGTCCAGGCCGAGGAGCGCGGCCAGGCCGAAGCGATCGCCCGCTCGACCGAGCAATGCCTGGGGCTCGGCGTGCCGCTCGTCGCCGCGGTGGTGGGGGAGGGCGGCTCCGGCGGCGCCATCGCGCTCGCCGCCGCCAACCGCGTGCTGATGCTCGAGCACAGCGTCTACGCCGTCATCTCGCCCGAAGGCTGTGCCTCGATCCTTTGGCGCACGGCCGAAAAGGCCGCCGACGCCGCCGAGGCGATGCGCGTCACCGCTGCGGACTTGAAGCAGCTCGGCGTCATCGAGCGGATCGTGCCGGAGCCCCTCGGCGGCGCCCATCGCGCGCCGGCCGAAGCGATTGCCGCTCTCGGCGCGGCGATCGAGGAGGAGCTGGCCGCGCTGGCGCCGCTCGGCCGGGCCGAGATCCTCGCCGACCGGCGCGCCAAGTTCCTCGCCATCGGCTAGGGCGCCCCGCCCCCCCCCCCGGGGGGGGGACAGGAACCTCCCCGCCGCTCCTGTGTTCATTTGCGCAGACGATTTCGTCCGGCGTAACCAGGAGTACCGGTTCCATGAAGTTCAAAGCGCTCATCGCGCTGTCGGCGTCCTTCGCGGCGATCGGCTGCGCCACCGGCGGCATTCAAGGCAGCGGCGATCAACGCACCATCGCCCAGGGCGCGGCCCAGACGGCCGCCCAGCAGCACCCCCAGATCGTCGAGGAATTCGGCGGCGCCGAGACCGGCAACCGGGGCCAATATGTCACCACCGTCGGCCGCCGCGTCGCGGCCCAGTCCGGCATTCAGGGCGGCGGCACCGGCGTCTACACCTTCACCACGCTCAACTCCCCGGTGATGAACGCCTTCGCCGTTCCGGGCGGCTACGTCTACATCACGCGGCAGCTGCTCGGCCTGATGAACGACGAGGCGGAGCTCGCCTCGGTGCTCGGCCACGAAGTCGGCCATATCGCCGCCGACCATTCGAAGGGCCGCCAGAACCGCGGTATCCTGAGCCAGCTCGGCGCCGTGCTCGTCGGCGTCGTCACCGGCTCGGGCGATCTTGCCAACCTCGCCGGCCAGCTCGGCCAGGGCCTGTTCCTCAGCTATTCGCGCAACCAGGAGTTCGAGGCCGACGCGCTGGGCATCCGCTACATCACCGCGGCGGGCTACGACCCGCTGGGCGCGGCGGACATGCTCGCCTCGCTGGGCGCCGCCACCTCGCTCGAGGCGCGGGCGGCCGGGCGGAACGACGAACGCGCCACGCCGAGCTGGGCCCGCACCCATCCGCTCAGCGAAGACCGCGTCCGCCGCGCGACGCAGCTCGCCCAGGAGACCGGCCGCGCCGGCCAGGGCGCGCGCGATCCCGACCAGTTCCTGTCGGTGATCGACGGGCTAATGGTCGACGACGATCCCAAGCAGGGCGTGGTCGACGGCCGCACCTTCCGCCATCCGGACCTTCGGCTGCGCTTCACCGTGCCCGAAGGATACGGGATGCAGAACGGCACCCGCGCCGTCAGCATCGTCGGCCAGCAGGGCCAGGCGCAATTTTCGGGCGGCCAGTTCAACGGCAATCTGTCGACCTATATCGGCCAGGTCTTCCAGGCCGTCGTCGGCCAGCAGGCCCAGATCAGCGTTCCGCAGCCGCGCAGCACGACGGTGAACGGCATCCCCGCCGCTTACTCGACGGCCCGCGTCAACACGCAGCAGGGCGCGCTCGACCTTACCGTCTTCGCCTATCAGTGGGACGCGAACACCGCCTACCACTTCGCCATCGTTACCCCGGCGGGCAGCGGCATCGGCCCGTTCTCGTCGATGGTGCAGTCGCTCGGGCGGCTCAGCGCCTCGGAAGCGGCGGCGATCCGGCCGCGGGTCATCGACATCTACACGGTGCGCTCGGGCGACACGGTGGCGAGCCTCGCCAGCCGGATGGCTTATAACGACCTCAAGGAAGAGCGCTTCCGCGTCCTGAACGACCTCACCGCCGGCGAGACCCTGCGGGCGGGGCAGCGCGTGAAGCTGGTCGTCTACGGCACCCGCTAGGGCGGCACGCTTCGGGCAAGAAAAAGGGGCGGCGGAACCAGGTTCCGCCGCCCCTCTCTTTCAGCTCGCTTGCGCGATCAGCCGTCCATCGCCTCGGAGACGTTGGTGAACGTGCTGTTGAGGCTGGTGCCGAGACCCTGCATCGCGGCGATCGCGGCAACGGCGATCAGGGCGGCGATCAGGCCGTATTCGATGGCGGTGGCGCCCTTCTCGTTCTTCAGCATCTTGCGAAAAATCTTCATTTCCGGTCTCCTGTTCCAAAGCCTTGGAAGTCCACACTTCCGAGCCCCCCTGGTGTCCATCAGCTAGGGCTGATCCGATTTATGCGAAGGAAGTTGAGAAAAGGTTATCGCTGCGCGCGGCCTTGCCGCTCACATCGCCTCGGCGACATTCTCCTGCACGCCGTTCCACATGCCGATGGTGCTGCCGGCGACCTGGCTGAGGGCGCCGATCATCGCCAGGACGACGAGAGCGATGATCAGGCCGTATTCGACCGCGGACGCGCCGCGCTCGTCGCTCGCCAGCCTGGCCCACACGCGCTTTGCAAATGCCTTCATCGCTCCTATCCCCCACCGGCGTGGTCCGCGCCACGATCCGGCATGGGGATACAGAGAGGATGTTAACACTCTGCTAGCGACCGCACATTCCGCCGCGCCCGGCTTCGTCGTCGTCGCCGCCGCGCTCGCCGACGCCCAGGGACGCGTGCTGCTCCAGCAGCGCCTGCCCGGTCGCGCCATGGCGGGCCTGTGGGAATTTCCGGGCGGCAAGGTGGAGGCGGGCGAGCGGCCCGAGGCGGCTTTGGTCCGCGAGCTCGAGGAAGAATTGGGCATCGCCGTCGATCCGGCCGCGCTCGAGCCAGCCGCCTTCGCCAGCGCCGACAATGGCGGCCGCCACATGCTGCTCCTGCTCTATCTGTGCCGGGACTGGCAGGGCGCGCCGAAGGCGCTCGACGCCTCCGGCCTCCGCTGGCTGCGGCCGGCGGAGATGCGCGAACTGCCGATGCCGCCTGCCGACGTCCCGCTGGTCGCGCGGCTCGAAACCCTCCTCTAGTCGCGGCGCCCCAGAATGGCGGCGAGGGAGGCGGTGCCGCTGCCCCGCGCCGCCGGCTTCGGCTGGTCGGGGGAGGGGGCCCAGCCGAGCAGGTGGAGGATCTCGAACCGTTCGGCGGTCTTGCCGTCCGGCCCCGCATGGCCCGCAAAGTCGGCAATGGCCGCGGCGAGGCCGAGCCGCCCCACCGGCCGCGGGGAGCGCGCCGCCAGGACGTTGGTCGCCCCCATCGCGCGGAGATCGGAGACGAGGCCGGACAGGCCGGCGAAGCGGACCTCGACGCCGTCGACGTCCACCACCGGCAGCGCGAATCCGGCGCGGGCGAGGAGATCGCCGGCGGCGCGGACGTCGATCTGGGGGTGGACGCGGGGCGCGGCGCCGCCTTCCGCCGCGTCGCCGGCCAGCATCGCGGCCTTGAGCCGTGCGAGGCTGCCCGCGCCGGCGAAGGCGCCGAGGAACAGGCCGTCGGGCTTCAGCGCCCGGCGGATCAGCAGCAGCGCGCCGGGGAGGTCGTTGACGCTGTCGAGGACGCCGACCGAGACGGCGAGGTCGAAGGCGCCGTCGGCGAAGGGGAGGCGGTCCTCGTCGCACTGCACGCCCCCCGCCGCCGCGGCGAACGGGTAAGCCGTGTCGGCCGCGACGACCTCCATGCCCCGCGCGCGCAGCCTCTCGGTCAAATAGCCGCCCGCGCACCCGAGCTCGAGCACGCGCCGGAAATCCCGCTTCACCAGATCGAGCCGCTCGAGGATCTCGTCGGCCGCGCGCCGGTGAAGATAGTCCGCGCCTGCGAAGCGCGCCGCGGCACGCCCGCGCCGCAGCCGCCGCAGCGACCGGTCGAAGGGGACATCCTGGCTCATCGCCTGCGCGCCTAGGCGCGGCGGCGGCGGGAGGCAATCGCGCGCCATTGCAGCGGCGCGCCGGCTCCGCTAGCAGCGTCCGGCGTGCCCCTATGGCGGAATTGGTAGACGCGCTCGACTCAAAATCGAGTTCCGCAAGGAGTGCCCGTTCGAGTCGGGCCAGGGGCACCAGTTCCTTCAGCCGATCCGGTAGCCGAACATCAGCTGGAAGCTGGCGCCGCCGGCCATGCTGCCTTTGGGCCGGATGCGCATGTGGGTGACGGCCGGGTCGACGCCGTTCGCATTGGGGACCGGCACGTAGCTCCAGGTCGCCCCCCCGTCCTTTGAGAATTCGATGTCGTCGGCCGTGCTCGCCAAGCCCTGGAAGCTGACGCTGAGCTCGCTCGACGGGCTTCCGTCGCGGAACAGGACCGGGCCGCTGCCCCCGGGCACGTTGCCGACGAACAGCTGGAGGCCCGCCGGCGTCGCATCGACGACGAGGATGCTGTCGCCGTCGACCGGCACGGTGCCGGGATTGGCGACGGTGATCGTATAGGCGACGAAGCCGCCGGGGATCATCTTCGCGCCGGACATGCCGTTCTGCGGGTCGGAATAGGCGGTGCTCGCCTTGGCGATGGTGAGCGGGAGCGACACCTGGAGGATCGCGCTCGCCGCTTCGAGGCTGGCGACCGCGTAGCTGCCGAAATTTCCGGTCACCGCGCCCGCCGGAAGCGTATTGGTCTTGTCGCCGCCGGTGGCGGCGCGCGTCGTCACCGCATAGGAGCAGCTCGCCCCCGCCGCCACCGTCGCGGCGGAGACGGCAAAGCTGCCGCCATTGGCCGCGGCCGCCAGCGTTCCGGTGCCGCAGCTGCGCGCGGCCGCCGGTGTGGCGGCGTTGACGAGCCCCGCCGGATAGGTGTCGGTGAAGGCGAGGGCGGTGAGGTTCGTCGTCGGATTGTGGTTGGTGACGGTGATCGTCATCCGGCTGGTGCCGCCGACCGCGACGGGGGAGGTGGCGAAGCTCTTGGTGACGGTCGGCGTGCACTCGCCGCCGCTCGACAGGCCGGGAATGGCGGCGCCGCTGATCGCGATGCCCGCGCCGCCCGCGCCGGCCGCGGCACCGTAGGCGGCCCCGAAGGCCCCGCCATTGGCGGTCGTGCCGGCGCTGCCGCCGG
>JBKBVA010000159.1:0-6465 GCA_046289665.1 Allosphingosinicella sp. | reverse complement strand
GGTGACCATGACGATGGTCGAGCCCTCCCGGTTCAGCGCCTGGAGCATCTTCATGACCTCCTCGCCATGCTGGGTGTCGAGGTTGCCGGTCGGCTCGTCGGCGAGGATCAGCTTGGGGCTGCCGACCAGCGCTCGGGCGACGGCGACGCGCTGCTGCTGGCCGCCCGAAAGCTGGCTCGGCCGGTGCTTGGCGCGGTGGCCGATGCCGACCTTGTCCATCACCTCGTCGACCCGGCGGCGCCGCTCGGCGGCCGGCACGTCGTGGTAGAGCAAGGCGAGCTCGACATTCTCGCGCACCGAGAGCTCATCGACGAGGTTGAAGCTCTGGAAGATGAAGCCGATGTTGCGCTTGCGCACGTCGGCGAGCTTCGCCTCGCTCAGCCCCGCCACTTCCTGGCCGTTGAAGACGTAGGAGCCGCTCGAGGGCGAATCGAGCATGCCGATCACGTTCAGCAGGGTCGATTTGCCGCAGCCCGAAGGCCCCATGATCGCGACGAACTCGCCTTCCGCGATGTCGAGGTCGATTCCGTCCAGTGCGGTCGTCTCGACGGTTTCGGTACGGTAGACCCGCGACAGATCACGCATGCTCAGCATCGCACTTGGCTCCTTCGTCATGATTCGAGGTCCAGCCGATCCTTGTCGGCGAAACCGGTATAGGGGGAGGTGATGACCCGCTCGCCGGGCTCCAGCCCCTCGAGCACTTCGATGTAATCGGCGTTGCGGCGGCCGAGGCGGACGTTGCGCTTCACCGCCGCGTCGCCGTCGGGCGTCACCACGAACACCCAGGCGCCGCCCGTCTCGTTGTAGAAGGCGCCGTTGGGGATGAGCAGGGCCGGCGTCGGATCGCCGAGCGTCAGCTTGACCTGCAGCGTCTGGCCGCGCTGCAGCGACTCGGGTTCGCCGCCGATGAAGTGGAGATCCACCTCGAAGGCGCCGTTATTCACCTGCGGATAGATTTTGGCGACACGGGCGCGGTAGGTCTTGCCGCCCGCTTCCACCGTCGCCGTCTGGCCGATGTCGACGCGGCCGAGATAGAATTCGTCGACCTGCGCGACCAGCTTGTTGTTGCCGGCGCTGTCGATCTGGCCGAGCCGCTCGCCGCGGTTCAGCGACTGGCCGACTTGGATCGAAAAGGCGGTGAGCTGGCCCGAGACCGGGGCGCGCAGGTTCAGCGCCTCGAGCGTCGCCCGGGCGATGTCGAGGCTGGCGTTCAGCGAGGCGGTCGACGCCCGCAGCTGGGCGAGCTGGCTCGACTGGAGCTGCTCGTCCGTGGCCTGGGCGCGGCGCAGGATCGCGCTGCGCTGCCGGCTCGCCTGATATTCGTCCTGGCTGTCGCGCAGCGTCTTGCCCGCCACATAGCCTTTCTCGGCGAGCGGGCGCTGCGTCTCGTACTGGCGCCGCGCCTTGTCGGCGACGAGGTCCGCCTCGATCAAGGCGCGCTGGTTCTGGAGCCGCGTCTGGGCGAGCGCCAGCTCCTGGCTGCGCATCGAGTTGATCTGCTGGGTGACCTCGGTCTGGCGGGCGAGCAGGTTGAGCTGCAGGTCCGAATTGGAGAGGACGGCGAGCAGCTGGCCCTGCTGGACCATCGCGCCGTCCTCGACCAGCACCTGCTCGACCCGGCCGCCCTCGACCGCGTCGAGATAGACGGTGACGAGCGGCGTCACGCGGGCGCGCAGCGGCAGGAAGTCGTCGAAGCGGCCGCGCTCCGCGGCCGAGACGGTGATCCGCTCCGCCGGCACGGTCTGGCTGCTCGCGGTCGGGGCGAAGATGTAGAAGAGGACGGCCGCGAGGATCACCGCCGCCGCGCCGATCGCGATCTTGACCTGCTTGGACGGCCCCTTCTTCTCGACGACGCGGTCCATGCCGCTGCCGCTCTCAGCCTTGGGGGCGGTCTCGGTCGATTGCATTCTGATCACGCTCATAAAATCCTCTCGCCCGGCGACGAGCAACGATCGTGCCACCGGCGCCCCACCGGGCGCGCGGCGGCGCACTGTCCGTTTCCGGACACGCGCTGTTCGCCCCCGGACATTCCTTCGATCACAGGTGGACGGTCTCGCAGCCCATGACGAGCTCGACGCCGCTCTCGCATCCCGCCGATGCGGCGATCGCGGAGGGCGTGCTCAGATCGACCGGCTCGAGCGCCTGCGCCGTCATCAGCGCGGAGAGCAGCACATAGGCCGCGGCACCCAGATAGGCGTCTATATTGCGCATTTCCCCACTCCTTGCTGGTTCGGGTTCGTCTCCGCCAAGCAGAGCAGGAGCCGTGCCACCTGAGAAAAAGCGCAGTTTTCCGCCACTCTTGCGGCGGGCGAGGCTGCGGCGCGCCTGTCCGCTTCCGGACGGCGCCGTCCGCAGGCGGACGCTTCGCTGTCCGCAAGCGAACAATCGTGGCACGGAAATTGTTTGTGCCTCGCCACACACGCGATAGGAGTTGCGACGTGGTGCGGGAGGGGAAGCCATTCAGTCGGTGCGTCGTCGTCGACGACGATCCCGACATCTTGCTGTCTGCGCGGCTGTTGCTGCGCGAGCTGTTCGACGAGGTCGCGACCTTCCAGTCGCCCGAAGCCGCGGTCGCGGATCTCGAAGGATCGGACGTGATCCTGCTCGACGCCAATTTCGGCCGCGGCGCGACCAATGCGGCCGAAGGCTTTCACTGGCTGGGCGAGATATTGCTGCGCGATCCCAACGCCATCGTCGTGATGATCACCGCCCATGGCGGCGTCAACATTGCGGTCGAGGCGATGAAGCGCGGCGCGACCGACTTCGTTTCCAAGCCCTGGTCGAACGAACGGCTGCTGGCGACGGTGCGCACCGCCGCGGCGCTGCGCCGGTCGCGCCAGAGCGTGGTCACCGAGCGCAAGCGCGCCGCCGCGATCTCGGCGCCCGCGGCCGGCGCCGAGACGCCGCTGCTCGGCCAATCGCCGCGCATGCACCGCGTCTATTCGCTGGTCGAACGCGCCGCGCCGACCGAGGCGAACGTCCTCATCCTCGGCGAGAACGGCACCGGCAAGGAGCTGGTCGCGCGCGAGCTCCACCGCAAGTCGCGGCGCGCCGGCGGCGTCTTCGTGTCGGTGGACCTGGGCGCGGTCGCCGAGAACCTGTTCGAAAGCGAATTGTTCGGCCATGTGAAGGGCGCCTTCACCGACGCCCGCGGCGACCGGATCGGCCGGCTGCAGGCGGCGGACGGCGGGACGCTCTTCCTCGACGAGGTCGGCAATCTGCCGCTCCACCTCCAGCCCAAGCTGCTGACCGCGCTCGAGCAGCGCCAGGTGGTGCCGGTCGGCGCCAACAAGCCGGTGCCGATCGACGTCCGCGTCGTCGCCGCGACCAACCTCCCGCCCGAGCGGCTGGCCGACGAGGGGCTGTTCCGCCAGGACCTGCTGTTCCGCCTCAACACGGTCGAGATCGAGCTGCCGCCGCTGCGCGAGCGCCGCGAGGACATCCCGCTCCTCATCGACCATTATATCGCCCTCTACGCCCGCAAATACGGCAAGCCGCACCGCGAGGTGTCGCCCGAAGTGATGGCCGCGCTGCAGGCCTATGGCTGGCCCGGAAACGTGCGGGCGCTGCGCCACGCGGCGGAGCGGGCGGTGATCCTCGCCGGCGACGGGCCGTTCACGGTCGAGGACTTCTCGCTCTCCCGCGCGGCGGGCGGCGGCGCGCCCTCGCCGGCCGCAGCGGCCGCGGCGGCGACGGCGGGGGTGGCGACCGCGGCGGTCGCGGCGAAGGCGGCCCCGCCCGAGACGCCCGCGGCGGCGGCGCCCTGGCGGAAGCGGAGCCAGGCCTCGCGGTTGCGGCGCTCCTGCCGGCGCTTCTCGGCCTCGCGCACCGCCTTCGACTTCCAGTGGCGGCGCAGGAAGGATTCGGCGCTGTCCCAGAGGCTGGCGGAAATGCTCATCGGCCGCCTTCGAACCCGCCCTCGTCCTTGTAGCGGCTCTCGATGAAGCGGCCCTGGGTCTCGAAGGCGCGGCGGTCGCTCTCGGCGAGCTGGGCGGCGATCCCGTCCAGCGCCTCGCGCGCCGCGTCGAGGCTGGTGACGAGTCGCTGGTCGACCGTCAGGCCTTCGCCGTCCGGCTCGTGCCGGTAGGCGGCGGGCACCTTGTCGTAGCGGTCGAGAAGCTCGGGCAGATGCCGGCCCATCAGCCGGCGCGCATCCTGGGCGAGCGGATCGAGCGGATCGACCTCGGCGAGGCGCGATTCGAGCAGGGGAAGCTGCGCGCCGATCGCGTCCACCCGCATCGCCGCCGGCGCGGGCAAACCGGCGCGGCGCTGGACGAGGAAGCTGTCGAGCTGGCGCACCACCGTCCTGGTCGGCAGCTTCTCGTCATAGGCGACGCGGGCGGGCGCGCCCGGCCAGGCCGAGAAGAGGAGGAGGATGGCGAGGGTGGCGAGGCCGACCAGGAACAGGCCGATGAGGCCGATCGGCCCGACGACCTGCGAGAAGATGACGGTGGCGACGAGCAAGGCGAGGATCGCGCCGCCGGTGCCGAGCATGCGCCGGCCGGCCGAACGCATCTGCCGGCCGTAGACGCGCCGCCGGGCGCCGGACGCGAGCGGCGTATGGCCGTCGATCCGCGCCGCCCATTCGTCGAACCTCGCAATCGCCGTGTCGGCGTCGCGCGGGATGCGCGCCATGTCTCGTCCCTCCTTCGTGCCTCGCGCCGAGAATGGGGCCCCCCGCCCGGCCGCGCAAGGGCAAAGCGTATTAGGGGGATGAGACACGTGGGGTGCGCCGGTTCCGGAGGGTGCGCGAGACCGCCGCCCTCAGCCGTTGCCGCCGCCCGGGTCCCGGCCTTCGCGCCGTTTCTTCGCCTCGGCGCCGGCGATCTCCTGGCCCCGGGCGTCGAGCGCGCCTTCGAGGAGGCGGTGGGACGTCTCCTCGGCGGCCTCGGGCGTCATCAGCACCGCGACGCCGTCCGGCCCGTCGAGCACGACCCGCCCCTCATGGGCATCGACTTTCGTCGCTTCATCGTAGACCTTGTCGTCCATGAGGGGATTCAGCGCCCGCGCACAGCAAGAGTTCCGCTGCACCTCCTCTTCGGGGCGCAAAGCGTACGATACGGTGCCGAACCATTCATCGGCCGTTCAGCGATCCGACTACATTTGTAATCACAGCGACAAGGGGATGGTCGAATGGAGCGAATCGGCGAGGGCGAATACGCCGTCATGGAAGTGCTCTGGGACGAGGCGCCGCTGACCGCCGCCGAGGTGGCCGAACGGGTGCCGGCCGAACGCGGCTGGAGCCTCGCCACCGTCAAGACCATGCTGTCGCGCCTGCTCGCCAAGGGCGTGCTCTCCCACGAGGAAGACGGCCGCCGCTACCTCTACCGCCCCGAAGTGCGCCGCGAGGATTATGTCGTCGAGGAATCGACCCGGCTCATCGACCGCATGTTCGACGGGCGCGTCACGCCGCTCGTCGCCCAGCTCGCCGCGCGCGACCGGCTGAGCGCCCGCGACATCGAAGAGATCGAAGCTCTGCTGAAGGAGCTGAAATCATGACGCTCTGGATATTCGAGACGCTGGTTACCGTCACCGCGCTGATGCTGCTGGTGCTGGCGCTGCGCCGCCCGGTGGCGCGGATGTTCGGGGCCGGCTGGTCCTACGCTTTGTGGGCGATCCCGGCGCTGCGCGTCGTGCTGCCGCCGGTGGCGGTGATCCGGCCCGAGATCGAGCTCCCCGCCTCCTTCTTCCCGGAGGCGGCCCCTGCGCTCGACGCCGGCGCGCCGCTCGCCGACCATGTCGCCGCGATCGGCTGGGGGCCGCTGCTCCTCGCAATCTGGGCGGGCGGGGCGATCCTGTTCCTCACCCTGCAATGGCTCGGCTACCGCGCCTTCCTCGGCCGCCTGCGCACCGGCGCCCGGCCGGCGCGGCCGGCCCAGCATGAAGGCATTCCGACGATGATCAGCCCGGCCGTCGACGGGCCGCTGGCGCTCGGCTTCCTCGAGCGGCTGATCGTGCTGCCCGGCGACTTTTCGCGGCGCTACAGCGCGGACGAGCGGCGGCTGGCGATTGAGCACGAGCTGACCCACCATCGCCGCGGCGACACCTGGTGGACCCTCGCGGCGCTCGTCGTGCTGGCGCTCAACTGGTTCAACCCGATCGCCTGGATCGCCTTCCGCGCTTTCCGCGCCGACCAGGAGCTGGCCTGCGACGCCTCCGTCGCCGCGGGGGCGAGCCCGGCGGAGCGGCACGATTATGCCTGCGCGATGGTCAAGTCGGCGAGCCGCCCCGGCCTGATCGCGGCCTGCCCGCTGAACGAGGCGGCGCAGCTCAAGCGGCGGCTGCGGCTGATGCGCACCCACCGCGCGACCCCCGGCCGCAGGGCCGGCGGCGCGGCGGCACTCACCGCCATGGCGCTGACCGGCTTCGCGGTCAGCGCCCCAGCCTTCACCCGGCCGGCGCCAAGCGTCGCCGACGCGGTCGCCCCGCGTGCCCCGGTCGCGACCGCTTCCCTCGCTCCGGCAC
>JBKBVA010000158.1:0-6479 GCA_046289665.1 Allosphingosinicella sp. | reverse complement strand
GGCCCCGCGCGATAACCGCGGCGTGCTGATCGTCGGTAACTACGGCACCGGCAAATCTCACCTGCTTTCCGTCCTATCGGCCGTGGCCGAGCGGGGCGAGCTGGCCGCCGAGCTGAATCACCCCCAGGTGCGGGAAGCGGCCGGCGCTGCCCTGGGCGTGGCAGGCGAGGCAGCCCGGCGGCACGAGGGTCGCCGAATGGGAGAGCTGGTTCTGCGGCCAGGACGCTGCGACGATCGGGTCGTAGCGCTGCGGACTGAAGGTGGGCAGCGCCAGGCTGCCCATGATGTTGCCGCCCCCGAGATTCGCCTGCGGATGGATGATGTATGGATTTTCGCCCGCATGGCAGTCGGTGCAGACGTCGCCGGAGCCGAACTCGATCTCGGCTCCGCCCGCCTGGTAGAGACCATCGGGATTAACCGACAGATCCGGCGCGCCGATCGGGATCTTCGTGCCGCTGGGGAAGCTGAAACCCACGCCGTTGATCTGGTTGTCCCAGAAGCAGGCTTTCGACGTGGTCTTGCTGAGACAGATGACGCCGTCCAGGTCGACGGTCGAGAGCGATGCATCCGAGTAGCGCGGCAGGGCGATGCACATGCCGTTCGCGTCCTGATAGCTGCGAACCTCGGCCGGCGTTCCGACGATGAACTGCTCGGCGGTCGGGATGAAGCCCTCGCTCTTCCATCCCGCGGTGCCGGCAGGGTCCATCTGGCCGATCGGCGGCGGAACCGGAACCCCGGCGGCCGCGCATTCGGCATTGTAGGCCGCACCCTTGTTCGTGGTCACCGACAGGATGGTGGCGTTGCCGCCGGGCGCGAATTCGGGCCGGGCGAGCTTCTCCTTGATGGCCGGGTCGAGCGCGAAAGGCCTCAGCGCCTGGAGCTGCCGGATATCGTCGCCAGTCGGCAGCTCCCAGGTGAGGCGATGCGACAGGGCGCGGATCTTGCTGAGCAGCCGCGGCTCCCGCGCCAGCGGCGAATGGACGGCGAGCCATTCGAGATTGCGCTGCTCGATGAGCAAGGCCGCCTGCCCCTTCGGCTCGAGGCCGGCGGCGAGACCCTTCTCGAACTCCCTGAACATCCGCCTCCGTTCCTGGGGAAGCGAGGCGAGCAGACGCTGACGATACCAGCCTTGCGCGGCCCGGACGAATTCGACGGTCGGGACGATCTGGCGCCCGGTCTCGTCGAAGAAGCCGCCATGCCCGGCGAAGGCGATCGGGTCCTTGGTGAGGGCCGGCGGCTGGTCGCTGCGAACCGTACAGGCCGCGGCGAAGAGGAAGCAGGCGGCACTCCCCAGGAGAACGAGTCGAGAAGCACGCTCCGCAACTAAAGCCATGACCCACCCCCTTTTCCGCCGGAATCAAAGATTTGACGATTCGATCTCCCGTATTTGCGAATATTTATACGACTCACCCCACAATGGAGTCAAACAGAGGACCTAAGTACATCGTCAATAACCCCTCGATTCTCCTCGTCTTGTGCGTGAACACCTAAGTCGCCGGGTTGCGGTTCCGCATCAGTAACGGCGCAGCTGTTCTTCAAGATGTTGCTGTGCGCATCCGGGGGCAAGGCAGAGGCGGGCGCAGGTCGACAGCGCGGGATCGACCGATCCGGACTGCGTGAAGTCGCCCGCCGCCATTCGCCATTTCCCGAGGCCGCCGACTTCATTTTCTACGGCTGAGGGAGAACCGTTCGCCGACGCTTCAGTAGAGCAGGTAAGGCCGGCGTTCTTCCTGCCACGCCGCTTCGTCGGCCGCCGCTGCGGCGTCCAGATCGTGCGGTTCAGCCGCCGCATCGTCCACCCATTCGCGCAGCGCCGGGCCGCCGTTGATCACGTCGATCGCCAGCTTTCCGAACTCGTATTCGTAGGGGAAGTCGCGCCAGAGGTCGTAGTCCGGCCGGAGGCAGCGGATCGCCTTGAAGGCGAGCGCCTGGAGCCGCCAGGGCTTGAACGCGTCGTGGTCGTAGAAGCCGCCTTCCGGGTGGATGTGGAGGCCGTGGCAGAGCTGGCCGACATGCTTGTGGAAGGTGGGCTCGAACCAAATTTCGCGCAGCGCGCAGCCTTCGAGCCATCCGGGTGCGAGCCGTCGCATCTCGGCCAGGACAGCGCGGGCGTCGATGTCGGGCGCGCCGAACAGTTCGAGCGGGCGCGTGGTCCCCCGCCCCTCGGAGAGGGTCGTGCCTTCGAGCATCACCGTGCCCGCATAGGCGCGGGCCATCGACAGGTTGGGCGCGTTGGGGCTCGGGTTGATCCAAAGCCGCTCGGGCGGCCAGCCGAACCCCGGCGCGGCGTCTGGCGCATAGCCTTCCATCTGGATGACCCGGTAATCGACACCCAGCTTCATCGTGTCGACGAACCAGCGGCCGAGCTCGCCGAGGGTGAGGCCGTGGCGCATCGGGATCGGCCCGGCGCCGACGAAGCTCTCCCAGCCGGGCCGCAGCGTCAGCCCCTCGACGGGTCGACCCGCCGGGTTCGGGCGATCGAGCACCCAGACGGACTTGCCGTGCTCGGCGGCGGCCTCCAGCACGTAGAGCAGGGTGGTGATGAAGGTGTAGATGCGGCAGCCGAGGTCCTGGAGATCGACGAGCATGACGTCGAACGTGCCCATCGACTGGCCGGTCGGGCGCCGCACCTCGCCGTAGAGGCTGAACACGGGGATGCCGAGCGCCGGATCGGTGAAATCGGGGGATTCCACCATATTGTCCTGCTTGTCGCCCCTGAGGCCGTGCTGCGGGCCGAAGGCGGCGCTGAGAGTGAGCCCCGCCCCCGCCAGCGCGTCGAGGGAATGGGTGAGGTCTTCCGTCACCGAGGCGGGATGGGCGAGCAGCGCCACGCGCTTGCCTTCGAGAGGCGCGCGCAGCGCCGGATCCGCCAGGAGGCGATCTATTCCGAATTTCATGCGGGTCTCGCTGCCGGGAGTTCGAGCGTAAAGCAATCGGGATGATGGAAATCGGGGTCCCCCGGGGGATGGGCGAGCGCCCAGTAGGAGAGGCGGCCGTTGCGCTCCTCGATCACCGCCGACAGGCCGAGGCGCCACGGCGCATCGAGCGGGAGCAGGGTCCCGCCGAGGTCCAGCGTCGCGCCGAGCATGAAGAACGGGCTTTCGAAGCGCTCCAGCGGATCGATGCCGGCCGCCGCGCGATGCGCCCGCTGCTCCGCTGTCAGCGCGCTGCTTCGCACATAGGTGCCGATGCGGGGATCGCTCGCCTGCCTCTCCACCGCGCGCCCGGCGCGATAGCCGGCAAAGCGGTAGCAGGCCCAGTCGCCCGACGGCGCCAGGTTGAATTCGTGATAGTCCTCGCCCGCACCCGCGCGGGCGAAGACCTCGAAGCAGGTGTGGCGCCACAGATCGTCGCTGCGGCTCCCCTTCGCCTTGCGGGGATAAGGCGCGGCGATCGCGCGGATATTCCCCGAGACGACGAACCGGACCGCGAGATTGCGGGCCCCGGCGCGCGTCGCGCCGCGCGCGATCTCGACCTCGATGCCGGTGAGCGGGGGACAGGGCGTGGCGGGGTGCGGGGTCAGGGATACGCGCAGAGCCACCGACACACACTCCGTTCGCCCCGGCCTCTCGCAGGGCCTTCCTTCGCCGCGGCGTCTGGATAGAAAAAGGTGTGCGCTTCGACAAGCTCGGCCCGAACGGTCTGGTGCTCGGCAACAGACATGCGCTAACCGCCCCGCCATGACCGACTACGCCTCCGATCTCTTGCGCCTGCTCGACGCGCGCGGCTACATCCACCAGCTGACCGACGCGGAGGGGCTCGACGCGCTCGCGGCGAAGGAGATCGTGCCGGGCTACATAGGCTTCGACGCGACCGCGCCCTCGCTCCACGTCGGCAGCCTCGTCCAGATCATGATGCTGCGCCGCCTCCAGCAGGCCGGGCACAAGCCGATCGTGCTGATGGGCGGCGGCACGTCGAAGATCGGCGATCCGAGCTTCAAGGACGAAGCGCGGAAGCTGCTGACCGACGAGACGATCCAGGCGAACATCGCCTCGATCAAGCGGGTGTTCGAACGGTTCCTGACCTTCGGCGACGGCCCGACCGACGCGGTGCTGCTCGACAATGCCGAATGGCTCGACCGGCTCGAATATATCCCGTTCCTGCGCGAGATCGGCCAGCATTTCTCGGTCAACCGGATGCTGAGCTTCGACAGCGTCAAGCTCCGGCTCGACCGGGAGCAGTCGCTCTCCTTCCTCGAATTCAACTACATGATCCTTCAGGGCTACGATTTCCTCGAACTGTCGCGCCGCGCGGCGTGCCGGCTGCAGCTCGGCGGATCGGACCAGTGGGGCAATATCGTCAACGGCATCGAGCTCGCCCGCCGCGTCGACGGGACGCAGGTTTACGGCGTCACCACGCCGCTCATCACCACCGCCGACGGGGGCAAGATGGGCAAGACCGAAAAGGGCGCGGTGTGGCTCAACGCCGACCAACTCAGCCCCTATGATTACTGGCAGTTCTGGCGGAACACGCAGGATGCCGACGTCGGCAGGTTCCTGCGCCTGTTCACCGACCTGCCCCTCGACGAGGTGGAGAGGCTGGAATCGCTCCAGGGCGCCGAGATCAACGAGGCGAAGAAGGTGCTGGCCGACGCCGCCACGGCGATGGCGCATGGCGAGCCCGCCGCGCGCGAAGCCGCCGAGACCGCGCGCCGCACCTTCGAGGAAGGCGCGGCGGGAGGTTCCTTGCCCACCCTTCACGTTCCGATCGGCGACATTGGCATTGTCGATGCGCTCCTTGGCCTGGGCTTTGTTACCTCCAAGGCAGAGGCGCGAAGGAAGATAACCGAGGGTGCGGTCCGCGCCGACGGAAACGTCATCAGTGAGCTGGATTTTCGGCTTCGAGTCGGACCGACCCCACGCAAGGTCAGTCTCGGCAAGAAGAAGCATGGGATGGTCGCGCTCTAGTTTCCCTTCCCTGGCAGGGAGGGGTGAGGGGTGGGTAGGCGAGCGTAGCGAGACTTTCTTGCGCCGGAGTTTCGCCCGCCTTCGGCGGCCCCACCCCCGGCCCCTCCCTTGCAGGGGGGGAGTCAGCCGCTCCGCAGCAGCCCCACCGCGGCGTCGCGCTCCATCAGGTAGAGCAAAACCCGCGCCGCCTTGCCGCGTTCGCCCTCCAGGCCGCCGTCGCGGTCGACGAGCAGGCGCGCGTCGTCGCTGGCGGTCTGGGCCAGCTCCTGGATCTGCTCCGGCGAAGCCAGCCGGAACTGCGCCTCGCCCGACTGCTTCGTGCCGAGAATCTCCCCCGCTCCGCGCAGGCGCAGATCTTCCTCGGCGATGCGGAAGCCGTCGTTCGTCTCCCGCATCAGCGCCAGCCGCGCGCGCGCCGTCTCGCTCAGGGCGTTGTTGCGGAGGAGAAGGCAGGTCGAACGCCCCTCCCCGCGCCCGACCCGGCCGCGCAGCTGGTGGAGCTGGGCGAGGCCGAAGCGGTCGGCACCCTCGACGATCATTAAGGTGGCGTTGGGGACGTCGACGCCGACCTCGATGACGGTGGTCGCGACCAGCACCGCCACGCTCCCCGCCTGGAAGGCGGCCATCACCGCATCCTTCTCCGGCCCCTTCATCCGCCCGTGGACGAGGCCCACCTTCTCGCCGAAGCGCAGCCGCAGCGCCTGCGCCCGCTCCTCGGCCGCGGCCTGGTCGGACGCCTCGCTCTCCTCGACCAGCGGGCACACCCAATAGGCCTGGCCGCCGCGCGCGATGTGGCGGGCAAGCGCGTCGACGACTTCGGGGAGCCGCTCGCAGCTCAGCACCCGCGTCTCGATCGGCTGGCGCCCCGGCGGCATCTCGTCGAGCCGGCTCACGTCCATCTCGCCATACTGGGTGAGCGTGAGGGTGCGCGGGATCGGCGTCGCGGTCATGACGAGGAGGTGCGGCGGCCGCTCGGCCTTCTGCGCCAGCATCATCCGCTGCGCGACACCGAAGCGGTGCTGCTCGTCCACCACGGCGAGGCCGAGGCGCCGGTAGGCCACCGCCTGCTGGAAGATGGCGTGGGTGCCGACGAGGATGTCGATCGAGCCGTCGGCGAGCCCCATCAGGGTCGATTCCCGCGCCCGTCCCTTCTCGCGTCCGGTGAGGATGGCGACATTGACCGGAAGGCCGGCGAGCTGGCGCGAGAGCGTGTCGAAATGCTGGCGGGCGAGGATCTCGGTCGGCGCCAGCATCGCCGCCTGCGCCCCCGCCTCCACGGCGGCCAGCATCGCCATCAGCGCGACCAAAGTCTTGCCCGAGCCGACATCGCCCTGGAGCAGGCGCAGCATCGGCACCTCCTGCCGGAGGTCGCCCTCGATCTCGGCGATCGCCCGGCTCTGCGCGCCGGTGGGGGCGTAAGGGAGCTTGAGCGCGGCGCGCAGCCGCCCGTCGCCGGCGAGCGGCGTTCCGCGCCGGCGGCGCGAGGAGGCGCGGACCAGCATCAAGGCGAGCTGGTTGGCGAACACCTCGTCATAAGCGAGCCGCTCGCGCGCCGCCGGCTGGAACGGGTCG
>JBKBVA010000157.1:0-6524 GCA_046289665.1 Allosphingosinicella sp. | reverse complement strand
ATCGGCGATGCCGTCCCCGAACGGGGCTGCGGACACGTCGTGCGCGCGCGCCTCGATCTGCGCCAGGCCCGCGGCGGCGGCCTCCTGGCGCAGGTGCCGGAGGAAGTTGCCCGCGCGCTCGAGCGCGATCACCCGCCCTTGCGGCCCCACCGCCTGCGCCAGGTCCATCGCGGCGTAGCCGGGGCCGGCGCCGATATCGAGGACGGTCTGGCCGGGCCAGATGCCGGCGCGGCGGAACGCGTCGAGCATGCGGCCGCGCCAGACGCGGTGCTGAAGGCCCAGCCGGGCGATCTCCCCGGCCTCGGTGCCGAGCACGTAATCGTCTTCGCTCATCGATCCTCCTGCGCGCCACCAAGCAGGCGCGGCGCGCCGGGCCTATCCGCTTCTTGCGCCCAAAGGCTTCAGCCGCCGTGCCTGCGCAGCCAGAGCTGGAATATTTCGGGCCAGCGCGAGCCGGGCTGGTCGGCCGGCAGCATCAGCCCGTAGCCGTGGCCGCCGCCGGTGAAGAGGTGCGCTTCCACCGGGACGCCCGCGGCGCGCGCGGCGGCGATCCAGTCGAGGCTGTGCTCGAGCGGCACCACCGGGTCGTCGAGCGAATGGACGAGGAAGGAAGGCGGCGTCTCCTTCGTCACGTGGAGGACCGGCGAGCGCGCGTCGATCAGCGCCCTGGACGGCGCGTCGCCGAGCAGGCCGCCCATCGAGGCGATCCGGTCGTCGGGGCCGCGCGGGCGGAGGCTGGTCACCGGGTAGACGAGGCCGACGAAGGCGGGCCTGGCGGAGAGCCGGTCGGCGGCGTCGATCGCCGGATAGGTCTCCTCGGCATGGGCGACGGCGAGGTCCGCCGCAAGGTGCCCCCCGGCGGAGAAGCCCACGACCCCCAGCCGGTCCGGATCGATCCGCAGGGCGGCGGCATCGGCCCGGATCAGGCGCATCGCCCGCTGCGCGTCCTGCAGCGCGACGACCGGGCGGTTGGCCCATCCCTCGGCGGGCAGGCGATAGGCGAGGACGAAGACGGTGGTGCCCCAGGCGTTGAAGCGCTGGGCGACGTTCAGCCCCTCATTCTGCACCGATACGAACTGGTAGCCGCCGCCGGGCAGGCTGAGCAGCGCCGAGCCGTCCGGGGCGGCGGGGCGGTAGACGTGGATCTCGGGGATCGCGACGCCGCGCAGCCACAGCTCGCGCCGGCCCTTGGGTCCGTTCATCGTCGGGTTGGGGACGGGGAGCGTCGCCGGGGCGCCCGGCGCGGCGCCGGGCCAGAGCCGGATCCGCTCGCGCGCCGGCCACAAGGGCGCATCGGGATCGCCCGCCGCCGGCGTCGGGGGATCCCCCCAGCCCTGCGCGCTCGCCCCGCTCGCTGCCGCCAAACCCAGGCCCAGCGTCCCGCCGAGCAGCCCCCGCCTGTCGATGTTCATGGCGCCAGGATGGCAGCCGGCAAGGGGCGGCGCCAGAGGGAAAAGCGAGGGAGGGCGTACCCCGTCGTTGCGCCCGATCAAGCCACCCCTCGCGGCAGGCATTCCGCACCTCGCGCGAACCGGTCGACGTGCAAACAAAAAGGGCCGCCCCTGCGGGACGGCCCTCTTCGTCGCGGAACGCGAAGCCCTTAGCGCTTCGAGAACTGGAAGCTGCGGCGGGCCTTGGCGCGGCCGTACTTCTTGCGCTCGACGACGCGCGGGTCGCGGGTCAGGAAGCCGGCCTGCTTGACCTGCGTGCGCAGCGCCGGCTCGTAGCGGGTCAGCGCCTGGGCGATGCCGTGCTTGACCGCGCCGGCCTGGCCCGAAAGGCCGCCGCCGACGACGGTGCAGACCACGTCATACTGGCCGCGGCGCTCGGCGACGTCGAACGGCTGGTTGATGACCAGACGCAGCGTCGGACGGGCGAAATAGACCGACTGGTCGCGGCCGTTGACGGTGATCTGGCCCGAACCCGGCTTCAGCCACACGCGGGCGACCGCGTCCTTGCGGCGGCCGGTGGCGTAGGCGCGGCCCTGCTTGTCGAGCTGCTGCTCGCGAAGCGGGGTTTCCGGCGCGGCGGGAGCGGCCTCGGCGGCGGCTTCCTGCGCGGGCGCTTCGGTGGTCTCGGCCCCGGCTTCCGGCGCGGGCGCCGGCGCGGCGGCGGCGCCGGTCAGCGCGCCGAGATCGGAAAGCGATTGACGGTTGTCGGTCATCAGGCACCCACCTTGTTCTTGCGGTTCATGCCCGCCACGTCGAGGACTTCAGGGTTCTGGCCGCCGTGCGGATGCTCGGTGCCGTTGTAGAGATGGAGGGCGCGCATCTGGTCGCGGCCCAGCGGACCGCGCGGGATCATGCGTTCGATCGCCTTTTCCAGCACGCGCTCGGGGAAGCGGCCTTCCAGCACCTTGCCGGCGGTGACGCCCTTGATTCCGCCGGCATAGCCGGTGTGGCGGTAGTAGATCTTGTCCTGCAGCTTCTTGCCGGTGAAGCGCACCTTGTCGGCATTGATGATGACGACATGGTCGCCGCAATCGACGTGCGGGGTGAAGCTCGGCTTGTGCTTGCCGCGCAGCAGGTTGGCGACGATCGTCGCGAGGCGGCCGACGACCAGCCCTTCCGCGTCGATCAGGTGCCATTTCTTCTCCACCTCGTGCGGCTTGGCCGACTTGGTGGTCTTCATCAGCGCCTTCATGGCTCTTGACCTCATCTGAAATGAACGGCGCCGCGGCCCCTGGGGACGCGGCGCTGATGACGGCCAAATGGTCGATGAGGCCGCAGAAGTCAAGCAAAAGCGGGGCTTTGGCGAGAGGTAACTGAATACCTTGGGCTATTGCGTCTCCTGCCGCACCCATTCCGCATAGGCAGGCAGGGCGGCCCCGATCGGCCACACCACGGCGGCGGGAACGTCGTAGCTGTGCAACGCGCCGAGGCGGGCGATCAGCGCCTCGGCGCGGCCGGCGGCCGTCTTGAACAGGGCCGGATGCTCGGGCGCGTCCTCGACCTTGCCCTGCCAGCGGTAGATGGAGCGGCAGGGGGCGAGCAGGTTGGCGCAGGCCGCATGGCCTTCCTCGACGAGGGTGCGGGCGATGCGGACCGCTTCCTCCTCGCTGCCGAAGGTCGCGTAGACGGTGACGATGTCGCTCATGCGGCGCGCTCCCCGAGGCGATGGGCGGTGAGGATCACGGCGGCGAGCAACAGGGCGGCGACGCCCTGGTGGGCGGCGGCGATCCACAGCTCCACGCCGGTGAGAAGGGTGAAGATGCCGAGCTGGATCTGGAGCAGGAGCAGGGCGACGGCCAGGGTGGCGGCGTCGCGATGCCCCTGGCGCCAGGCGTTCCAGCCCAGCCACAGGATCGCGGCGGCGGCGACGAAGGCGAGCCAGCGGTGGACGAACTGGACGACGATCGGGTTGTCGACGAAGTTGCGCAGGAACGGCTCGAGCATCTGCGTCTGGGCCGGGAACCATTCGTCGCCCATCTTCGGCCAGCTCGAATAGGCATAGCCCGCCTCCAGCCCCGCCACATAGGCGCCGAACAGGAACTGCAGGAAGAGGAGGGAGAGCGCCCAGATCGCCGCGGTGGGGATGCGCGCGGACCCCGGCGCGCCGCGGGCGCGGGCGAGGAGGTCGAGCGCCACCCAGACGAGGCAGCCGAGGATCGCGAAGGCGGTGAGAAGGTGGACCGCGAGGCGGATGTGGCTGACCTCCGGGCGGTCGACCAGGCCCGAGGCCACCATCCACCAGCCGATCGCGCCCTGCAGCCCGCCGAGCGCGAGCAGGCCGGCGAGCTTCCAGCCGTAGCCACGCGGGATCGCCCGCTGCCAGGCGAACCAGGCGAGCGGCAGCGCGAATGCGAGGCCGATGACGCGCCCGAGCAGGCGGTGGACATATTCCCAGAAGTAGATGGTCTTGAAATCGGCGAGGCTCATGCCGGCATTGACCTGCAGATATTGCGGGCTCTGCCGATAGGCGTCGAACTCCGCCTGCCACTGCGCCTCGTTGAGCGGCGGCAGCGTTCCGGTGACCGGCTCCCACCGCACGATCGAGAGGCCCGACTCGGTAAGGCGGGTGATGCCGCCGACGAGGATCATCAGCACGACGAGGGCGGCGACGGCGAGCAGCCACAGGGCGATGGCGCGAGGACGCTCGCGGCGTTCGGGAGGGGAGGACATGACGGCTGCGCTATGGCGGCTGGCGCGCGCGATTTCCATTGGAACTTTTCGCCACACGTTATATTGTATCTTCCGTGAAGGGGGCGTATATCGGGCCCCGACCAGGGAGCTTGTTGTACGCGATGTTCGCGAATTCCGTCCGATCAGGCGCTATAGACCGGCTGGGCATCGCCCTGTCGGGCCTGTGTCTCGTCCACTGCCTTGCGAGCGCGGTGTTCGTGGCGATGCTCGCCTCGGCCGGCGGAATGCTGCTCGATCCGGTGATCCACGAGGTCGGCATGATGCTGGCGCTGGCGCTCGGCGTGCTCGCTCTGGGCCGCGGCGTCGTCGAGCACGGCTTCATGATGCCGGCCGCGGTCGGCGGGCTCGGCCTCGGCGTGATGGCGGGCGCGCTGATGCTCCCCCATGACGGCGGCGGCACGCTCTATTCGATCATCGGCGTGCTGATCCTCGCCTTGGGCCACGATCTCAACCGTCGCGCGGTGATCTAGCCCTTCGCGTCAGCCGCTTGCCGGAGCCGGGCGGAAGGCTTACCTTGCATCCATGGCCCAGCCCGACACCCACAGCCACGATCATCACGGCCACGACCATCGCGGCCACGACCATCACAGTCACGCCGGCGAGTCGCTGATGCACGCCGCGCAGGAGACGATGGAGCGCTCCGGCGAGCAGTGGACGGCGATGCGCTCGGCCGTGTTCGAGGCGCTGGCCGGCTTCGACAAGCCCGCTTCGGCCTATGACATCGCCGACAAGGTCTCGAAGGCGCAGGGCCGCCGGGTCGCCGCCAACAGCGTCTACCGGATCCTCGACCTGTTCGTCGGCGCCAACCTGGCGCGCCGGGTGGAGAGCGCCAACGCCTATGTCGCGAACGACCATCCGGACTGCCTGCACGACTGCATCTTCCTGATCTGCGACAGCTGCGGCCAGACCACCCATCTCGACGACGACACCCTCTCGGGCGGCGTGCGCGCCGCGGCGCGGCAGGCCGGCTTCGCGCCGGACCGGCCGGTCATCGAGGTGCGCGGGCGCTGCGGGGACTGCGAGAGCAAATAGGCTCTGCGCCCCGGCCGGACGTCAGGAAGCGGCGAGCCGCAGCTTGCGGTTGATGTCGGCGCAGCCGCCGCGTGTCTCCGTCATGTCGATCTCGCGGATGACGTCGTCGGGGCCGGTCACCACCGCCACCGTGCACCTGCGGAAGAGCTGCATGCCCTCCGTTCCCGCAGTCGCGGACTGGTTGAACTTGCGGCGGGTGCCCAATTGCCAGACGTAGGTGCGGGCGTCGGCCTGCGCCTGCCGTTCGTCGGGCAGGTAGCCGATCGCTTCCACCGCGGCGGCGAGCGGCTGTCCGACCAGGGCGGCGCGGCCGTCGGGCGCGGCGGCCGTCGCGCAGCCTGCGAGAAGCGCGAATGTCAGGATGGGGAGAGCGGCACGGTTCATCGACACCTCCTGAATGTTGTGTCCGCACCGTACCAGAAGTCCCGCGAGACATCCAGACGAAGCACCGCATCCGATAGTACGTCGCTGCGTCGGGCAGCGCTCGAGGCGCGCGGTTGCCGCTTCGGCTGTTTGCTGTCATCTTCGCCGGGACCAGCATGAAGGGGGCACGGATCATGGCGCGACTGGGGATGATCATCGCGGCGGGCGCGTTTGCGGGTGCGGCGGCGCTGGCCGCTGCGGCAGCGCCTGCGCCGGCGCGATACACAGTGGAAATGACCATCGAGGCCGACGGGCGCGCGGTGGGCGAGCCGGCGCGGCTCGTCGCCGAGGCGGACAATGCCGCCCGCTTCGCGATGCGCCGCGACGCCTATGCGATCGAGGCGATCGCCCGGCCCGAGAGCCCGGAGCGGGTCTATCTCCACCTCGCCGGCACCGGCTGGACGCCCGAGCGGCTGAAGATCGAAAGCATCACCCGCGACGTCGCCGCCGACGGCGCGCCGCATGTCATCGGCTTCACGTCGATCGATCCGGTAACGCGAAGCGCCACCGCCTATCGGGTGGCCGTGAAGGTGCTGCCGGCGGGCTGATCCCGCCGCTTACTCCGCGCCGCTTCGCCTGTGCGGCGACGATTCTGGCGGGAGGTGGGAATGGGTCGGGCCGCCTGTGCGGGTCGGCAGCCTCGGGCAGGGAGGAAGGCGCTCAGTCCGCGCGGGCGGCGGCGGCCTTTTCGGCTTCGAGCTTGGCGCGCATCGTCTCGCCGCGTTCGGCGCGGGCGGCCATGCTTTCCCAGGCGGCGGCGGAGCGCAGGCAGCGGTCGCGGACATTGTCCAGCGTCGCGGAGTCGGCGTCGGCCTGGGCTTCGGAGGCGCGGGCGCGATAGAATTCGAGGTGGCTGGTCATGGATGCAGGGCTTTCTCGAGGTCGCCGAAGGGAAGGGGGTGAAGAAGGGGCCGCGGCCGGCGCGTG
>JBKBVA010000156.1:0-6528 GCA_046289665.1 Allosphingosinicella sp. | reverse complement strand
CCGCCGTCGGCGGCGGTGGACGCGATGGCGTGCTCGCCCGCTTCGGGCACCACGCCGCCTTCGCCCTTGGTGGACTGGGCGGCGAGGTTCTGCTCGGTCGCCGGAGCGGCCGGGTCTACGCCGGTGGCCGGACTAACCATGGTTCAGTTCCGCTTTCACTGCCTGGGCCGCGCGCTCGCGGGTCACGGCGACCCCGGTGAGCTTCGCGACCATGTCTTCGGCGGCCTCGGCGGCGACCGCCTCGATGTCGCCGACCGCCGCGTCCATCGCGGTGCGCACCTCCGCCTCGGCGGCGGCGATCCGCGCGCCGATGGCGGCGTCGGCCTCGGCGATCCGCCCCTCGCCCTCGCGGGCGGAGGTCTCGCGGGCGGCGACGACGAGCTTCTGCGCCTCGGCGCGGTTCTCGGCGGCGCGCGCCTGATAGCTTTCCTCGATCTCGTCGGCCCGGCTGCGCGCCGCGTCGGCCGCGGCGAGGTCGTCGGCGATCTGGCGGTTGCGCTTGTCGACCACCCCTTCGATCTTCGGCAGCATGCCGCGGCCGATGACGACGTAGATGAGGCCGAAGGTCAGCACGAGCCAGAAGAGCTGGGACGCGAAGATCTCGGAGATTTGGGCTATCTGGGGCATCGTTTTCCCGTCCGTTCCCGTGCAGGCGGGCTCAATGCGAGCCCGCCGTCACGGTGCGGCGAATCGTGCTTACGAGACGAAGAGCAGGATCATCGCCACGACGAACGCCAGCAGGCCGAGAAGCTCGGCGGCGGCGAAGCCGATGAAGAGGCGGCCCTGCTGGCTGTCGGCCGCGGCCGGATTGCGCAGCGCGCTCGACAGGAACGAGCCGAAGACGTTGCCCACGCCGAGGGCGGCCATGCCGACGCCGATCGCGGCGAGACCGGCTCCGAGCAGCTTTGCAGCTTCTGCGTCCATGTGAAAAACTCCTTTGTTGAAACCGTTGAAGAACCGGGTGGTGAACTCAGTGCAGGTTGACCGCGTCGTTCAGGTAGAGCGAGGTCAACAGCGCGAAGACATAGGCCTGGATGACCGCGACGAGCAGCTCGAGAGCGCTGATGCCGACCATCAGGAGGAAGCTGGGCAGGGCCACGACGGGGGCGACCCAGAGCGCCTCGGCGTTGAGGCCGTTGATCACGAAGCCGCCGAGCACCTTCAGCAGGATGTGGCCGGCCGTCATCGCGACGAAGAGACGCAGGCCGAGGCTGAACGGCCGCACCATGAACGAGACGAACTCCACGGGCACGAGGATCGGCAGCATCCACCAGGGCGCGCCGTGCGGCACGAACAGGGAGAAGAAGTGGAAGCCGTGGCGCGCGAAGCCGGTGATCAGCACGATGCCGAACGACACGATGGCGAGGACGCCGGTGATGGTGAGGTGGCTGGTGACGGTGAACGGGTGCAGCCCGACGAGGCCGACCGGCAGCATGCCCAGCAGGTTCGCGATCAGGATGAACATGAACAGCGAGAAGACGAAGGGCGTGAACTTGCGGCCTTCGGGGCCGATGTTCGTGTGCATCATGTTGCCGATGAAGCCGGTGACGCCTTCCACCGCCGCCTGCCAGCGGCCGGGCACCACGGCGCGCTTCATGCCGCCGAGCATGAACAGCCACAGGACGAGGAGCGTGAGCACCATCCACAGAGCGGAGTTGGTGAAGGCGATCTCATGCCCGCCGATGCTGAACATGTTCGAGATGGACTGCACCTCGAACTGGTGCATCGGATCGATCTTGCCTGGTTCGGCCGCCACGTCTGTGTTCCCGTTTGAATAGCTCAAACGCCCGAAGTCACTCCGGGCGCTTACTGGAAAGCTTCACTATATTCCAAAACCCAGCCGCCATTCCGAGGAACAGCAGGATGAGCATGAGCGCCGGCGCGGTGCCCAGCCAGGTGTCGAGCACCCAGCCGATCAACGCGCCGCCGACAGGCCCGCCGATGAGGTAGGAGAGGACGCGGTTGCCGAGTCGCTCGTTGCGATCCGCCTGCCGCCGTCCGCTGCCGGTCCTCACCGCCTCGTCCGCCTGCGCCCGTCTCAGCCGCTCGTCGAGCGAGGAAAGACGCGAGTCCCGGAGAGGTTCAGGATCCTGCCGGGGTTCGTCTTCCGCCACGTCTCTCTCCCTGTTGCGGCCATGCCGGAAGCGGAAGGCTGCCTGGGAGGCGAGGACATGCCGGCGAACGAACCCGCCAAAGGCGCCGCCCCTTTAGGAAGGGGGGGCGGGCAAGTCAACACGCTGCTGCAGTGCGGCAGAAGGCTGGTACGGGCGGCGGAGGGGAACGCGCGAAGCAGGGGCGGCGGCCGCCGGAGGACCGCGCCTTCCGCCGGCGCGCGCCCTAGCTCAGAAGGCGCAGACCTCGACGCCGGGCGGGCAGGGCCCGTCCTTCTCGTCGTCGTCGCCGGTCAGCAGGACGATGGCGAGCACGCCGGCCGCGACGCCGCCGGCGACGAGCCACGGCGTCGACTCCCCGGCCAGGCCCAGCCGGCGCTTCGCCTGCGGCAGGGCCGCGCCGCCGGGGAAGAATTCGAGCCGCCGGTCCGCGACGCCGAAGGACAAAGCGAGCGGCGAGACCTGGGAGCCGAGCCAGGCGCCCGAAGCGCTGCGCTGCGTGTGGTGGAGCCCGATCCCCAGCCGCGCCTCGGGAGCGGCCCTGCGCGCGCCGCCCAATTCCAGCCGGATCGTGGCGCCGGCGAAAGCGGAGCGATCGGTTCCGGCGATCCACGGCTCGGCCGCGGCCGGCGCGGCGGCGGCCGCCGACGCGGCTACGAGAAACGCTACGGACAGAAACGGCTTCATGCGCGGTCTCCCCCTGGCTTTTGCGAGGGGGAGATTACACGGACGTTCGGCGTCTCGCCAGAGGGGCGTGCCGGCAGCGAAGCCGTGCGCGGGGGCTATTTGCCCCGCTTCTGCCGGTGCTTGTCGAGGTCGAGGACGCTGCTCGCTTCGCCTTCGGGCATCAGGCCGAGGCGCCGGGCGACTTCCTGATAGGCTTCGGCCTCGCCGCCGAGATCGCGGCGGAAGCGGTCCTTGTCGAGCTTTTCGTTGGTGGCCATGTCCCACAGCCGGCAGCCGTCGGGGCTGATCTCGTCGGCGAGGATGGTGCGGGCATAATCGTTTTCCCACATCCGGCCGAATTCGAGCTTGAAGTCGACGAGGCGGATGCCGATGCCGGCGAACAGGCCGCACAGGAAATCGTTCACCCGGATCGCCATATCGGCGATGTCGTTCATCTCGTCCTGGTTGGCCCAGCCGAAGCAGGCGATATGCTCGTCGGCGATCATCGGATCGCCCAAGGCGTCGTCCTTGTAATAATATTCGATGATCGCGCGCGGCAGCGGCGTGCCTTCCTCGATGCCGAGGCGCTTCGACAGCGTGCCGGCGGCGACGTTGCGCACGACGACCTCGATCGGGATGATCTCGACCTGGCGGATCAGCTGCTCGCGCATGTTCAGCCGGCGGATGAAGTGGGTGGGGATGCCGATCTGGCCGAGCAGGGTGAAGATGTGCTCCGAGATGCGGTTGTTGAGCACGCCCTTGCCGGAGATGGTGCCGCGCTTCTGGGCGTTGAAGGCGGTGGCGTCGTCCTTGAAATACTGGATCAGGGTGCCGGGCTCGGGACCCTCGTAGAGGATCTTGGCCTTGCCTTCGTAGATCTGGCGGCGGCGGGACATGGGCGAAAGCCTCCGGCTGAAAAAGAGCGCGCCCCGAACGCGGCGCTGATGGACACGCGCGCGGGCGGGGCGGGAGAGGGGCCTATAGCGGAGGCGGAGCGGGGGTGCAAAGGGGGATGGGGGGGTGATATCCCCTGCTCCTTCGCCGGGCCGGCGAGCAGTGCCGGTCATGCGTATCGAAAGGGCTTGCGGGGCGCGGAGAGGGGTAGCAAGATCCCTGCAACGGCAGTGGCCAACAGGGTGGGCAAAGTGGCGCGGCGATACGAAACGTTGAAGCCGGCGCGGTTCACCATCACCATGGCGGACGGCCAAGAAGAAATCCGCATCGGCGCCCGGCGCAACTGGCTGATCATCCCGTTCCTCCTGCTGTGGCTTCTAGCGTGGTCGGGCGGAGGCGTGGCGGCGATCGTCGCCCTCAGCCGGACCGGCGATCCGTTCCTGATCGGCTGGCTCGCCTTTTGGTTCGTCGCCTGGCTGTTCGCCGCCATCACGCTCGCCTGGCAAGTGGCGGGGGCCGAGATCATCCGCGTCGAAGGGAGTGACCTGGCGATCGGCTGGTCGTTGCCGGGCCTGCGCCGCACCCATTGGTATCGCGGCGCAGACATCCGGAACCTCGCGGCTGTATCGGCGGCCGATCCGTTCGGCTGGATCTACTCGGCCTATCCGCCCTTTCTGACTTGGCGGAAGATGGGCAGCATCAAGTTCAACTACGGCGCCCGCACAGTTCGCGCCGCGGCCGCCCTGGACGAGGCGGAGGGACGCATGGTCGTGGATCACCTGCGCAAGCGGCTCCCTGCGAGGGCTTTCGAGACCTAGGAAGTGAACGCGCGCCGCGATGGCTCGGGGCAGCGGCGGCTGGGTGGCTCGTCGCGGCCCGCGTGACGCAAATCACGGGCACAGGCCGTCTCGGCGGCTAGCTTTGTTTCGGTCGGCAGGGGAGGAGGCGCAGCTCTCGTGGAGGGCTGCGCCTTCGTTTTTACGTTCCTGTCCGGACCTCACTCCGCCCCCATCGCCTCCTTCAGCCCCGGCGCATATTCCGCCCCATGCTCCACCTTCGCGCTCGACGGCTTCAGCGCGTCGCCGATCGGCTCCGCCCGGCCGCCCAAACATTGGGCGAGGAAGTTCTCCGCCACCGCGTTGAAGGCGATGTTGTTGACGGGGCGGGCGAAGCCGTGGCCTTCGTCGGGGAAGACCACGTAGGTGACGGGGATGTTCTTCGCCTTCATCGCGTTCACGATCTGCTCGGATTCGGCGACGTTGACGCGCGGGTCGTTGGCGCCCTGGCCGATGAGGAGCGGGCGCCTGATCCGGTCCGCCTTGTAGAGCGGCGAGGCGGCTTTGAGCACCGCGAGGCCTTCGGGCGTGTTGGGATCGCCCATCCGCTTGTAGAATTGCGCCTTCAGCGCTTCCCAGTAAGGCGGGATGCTGCCGAGCAGGGTCTCGAGGTTCGACGGGCCGACGATGTCGACGCCGCAGGCGAACTTGTCGGGCGTGAAGGCGAGGCCGGCGAGCACCGCATAGCCGCCGTAGGAGCCGCCCATGATCGCCACCTTGTCGGGGCTGGTGACGCCCTGCGCGACGGCCCAGTCGACGGCGTCGTTCAGATCGTCCTGCATCTTCAGGCCCCATTGCTGGTCGCCCGCCGAGATGAACTTCTTGCCGAAGCCGGTGGAGGCGCGGAAATTGGGCGAGAGGACGGCATAGCCGCGGTTGGCCAGCCACTGGGCGTAGCCGTCATAGCCGTAGCTGTCGCGGCCCCACGGCCCGCCATGGACCATCAGCACCATCGGCACCGCCTTTTCCGGACGGCCGTCGCCGTCCCTGTCGCTGCCCGGCGGGAGCGTCAGATAGGAGACCATGGTCAGATCGTCGCGGGTCCGGATCTCGACCGGGTGCATGGCGGCGAGGGTGGCGCCCTCGAGCTCGGGGCGGGTGACGTAGAGCCTGGTCAGCGTCTTCGCCGGGCGGTCGTAGAGATGGACGCTGGAGGGGGCGGTGACCGGATCGACGGCGACCAGCCACTTGTCGTCGGCGTCGGTGCGCGACTGCACCCCGATTTGCGGGCCGAGCTTCTCCTTGAGGAAGGCGAGATCGGCCTTCACCGCCGGATCGAGCGCGATCCAGTCGTTCTTGAGGTAGTTCACCGCATAGGCGTCGACCTTGCCGGTCTTCGGGTTGGCCATCGCGCTGCCGATGTCGGCGCGCTTGTCCTCGGCGACCAGCGTCTTCTTCCCGCTGGCGACGTCCTGGGCGAAGATGCCGGCCGTGTCGCGGCCGCGCGAATCGATCCAGTAGAGCGTCTTGCCGTCGGCGCTGAAGCCGGCGGGCTGGGTGGTCTGGGCGTCCTCGAGCGTCACCGTCTCGAACGGCTCCGCCTCGATCGCCTCGCCCGCGACGCGGTAATAATCGGTGCCGCCGTCGGGGCGCGACTTGGACGCGATGCGCAGGGCGAGCGATTCGTCGGCGATGAAATTGGCATAGCCGCCGGTGTTGATCAGCACCGGCGTCAGCCTGCCGGTGGCGAGATCGACGCTGTGGACGTCGTGCCACTTGGGATCGCGGTTGTTGACGCCGACGAGGATGCGGTCCTTCACCTGGTTCGACATGCCGATGACGCGCACCCGCGTCTTCTCGAACGGCGTGATCGCGCGCTCGGTGCCGGAGGCGACGTCGACGCCGTAGAGGAGGAAATTCTCGTCGCCGCCCTTGTCGTTGATGTAGAGGATCTGGCGGCTGTCGGGCGACCAGAAATACTGGCGGATCGGCCGCTCGCGCTCGTTGGTGAGAGGCTTCGCCGCCTTCGGATCGGCGGCGGGCGCGACGTAGATGTTGAGAACGCCGTCGCGCGGCGCGAT
>JBKBVA010000155.1:0-6577 GCA_046289665.1 Allosphingosinicella sp. | reverse complement strand
GCCCGCCGCGCACGGCTTCGCGAGGTGGAGCCCAATGCGGCGCATCGGGCGCTGGCCCGGCTCGACGAAGCGTGGCCGGGCGAGCTGCTGATCGTCACCCAGAACGTCGACGATCTGCACGAACGCGCCGGGGCGAAGCGGCTTCTCCACATGCACGGCGCGCTCCGATCCGCCTGGTGCCGCGCCTGCGACGCGCGGTTTGCGTGGCAGGATGACCTCGCCTCCCATCCCCCCTGCCCCGCCTGCGGCGCGGCGGGCGCGCTGCGGCCCGACATCGTCTGGTTCGGCGAGATGCCGTACGAGATGGAGCGGATCGAGCGGGCGCTGCAGGGCGCCGACCTGTTCGTCTCGATCGGCACCTCGGGCGCGGTCTATCCCGCCGCCGGCTTCGTCCAGACCGCGCGTTACTGCGGCGCGCGCACGCTCGAGATCAACCTCGAGCCGAGCCTGGGGAGCGTCTACTTCCACGAAAGCCGCACCGGCCCGGCAAGCCTGCTGGTGCCGGCCTGGGTGGAGGAAATGCTCGGCGGCTAGGCGTCCACCCCGCCACGTCGGGTTCCGGAAACCGCCCAGGACGGGCCGCGCCGGGCGACGACCCGGCGTCCGTCACTCCACCCAGTCCAGCCCGATCTCCTGGTAGAGGCCGCGATCCTCCTCCCATTTCGGGTTCACCTTGACGTGGAGGAAGAGGTGGACCTTGCGGCCGAGCAGGGCGGCGAGCTGCTCGCGGGCGCGCGCGCCGATTTCCTTGATCCGCGCACCGCCCTTGCCCAGCACGATCGCCTTCTGCGTGTCGCGGGCGACGAGGATCTGCTGGTGGATGGCCACCGAGCCGTCCTTGCGCTCCTCATATTTCTCGGTCTCGACGGCGCTCGCATAAGGCAGCTCGTTGTAGAGCTGGTTGTAGATCTGCTCGCGGGTGATCTCGGCCGCGAGCATGCGGTCGGTGGCGTCGGAGACCTGGTCCTCAGGGAAATGCCAGGGCCCTTCCGGCATGCGCGCGGCGAGCGCGGCCTTGAGGTCCGCCACGCCGTCTCCGGTGGCGGCGGAGACCATGAACGTCTCCTCGAAATCGAGCCGTTCGTTGAGCTGGGTGGTGAGCGCGAGAAGCGCCTCCTTCTTCACCAGGTCGACCTTGTTGAGGACGAGCAATTTGGGCTCGCGCCGCGCCTTGAGCTGGTCGAGCATCTCTTCGAGCCGGTTCGAGAAGCCGCGCTCCGCGTCGATCACCAGCACGATATGGTCGGCGTCCGCCGCGCCGCCCCACGCGGCCGCGACCATCGCCCGGTCGAGCCGGCGCCGCGGCTCGAAGATACCCGGCGTGTCGAGCAGGAGGATCTGGGTGTCGCCGTGGAGGGCGATGCCCATGATGCGGGTGCGGGTGGTCTGCGCCTTGGCGCTGACGATCGCGACCTTCTGGCCCACCAGTGCATTGACGAGGGTCGACTTGCCCGCATTGGGCGCCCCGACGATGGCGATGACGCCGCATTTCTGGGTCACTTCAATTGCTCCATCAGTTTCGCGGCGGCGGCGGTCTCCGCTTCCTGCTTGGACGTTCCTTCCGCACGCGCGGTTCCGACGCCGTTGATCGTCACCTCGACGACGAAGCGCGGGGCGTGGTGCGGGCCGGTGCGGCCGGCGAGGTGGTAGGCGGGGGGCTTGCGCTCGTTGGCCGCCGCCCATTCCTGCAGCGCCGACTTGGGATGCTTGGGCGCCTTGTCGCGGGTGCTGACGCGCTCGCCCCAGGCGCGGCGGATGAACGCGCCGGCTTCGGCCGGCCCCGCCTCGAGATAGAAGGCGCCGATCAGCGCCTCGACCACGTCGCCCACCACATTGTCGCTGTCGGCCGCGCCGTCGTCGCGGGCCTGCTTGCCGAGGCGGATATGGGGGCCGAGGCCGAGTTCGCGGCCGACCTCGGCGCAGGTCTCGCCGGCGACGAGGGCGTTGAGGCGGCGCGAGAGCTTGCCTTCCGGCTCGTCCGGGAAGAGCTCGTAGAGCCAGGTGGCGACGGTCAGGCCGAGCACCCGGTCGCCGAGGAATTCGAGGCGCTCGTACGAGGCCTCCGACGCGCTCGAATGGGTTAGGGCGCGGGCGAACAAAGCCGGGTCGCGCGGCCGGTGGCCGAGCGTCTCCGCCAGCCAGTCCAGGGTCTTCTGGTCCATCAGTAGGTCTGCCCCACCCGGTCCCACCGGGCGGCCGAGAACCAGGTCCAGGGCTTCAGCCACTCGGCCGTCCCGTCGGTGGAGAAGAACACCACCAGCGCCTCGCCGATCAGCTGCTCGGCGGGAAGCAGCCCGACCCCGCCTTCGTCGACCGAGAAGCGGCTGTCGGCGCTGTCGTCGCGATTGTCGCCCATCAGGAAATAATGGCCCTCTGGAACGGTGACGATTTCGGTGTCGTCCGCCGCGCCGGTCAACTGGTCGAGCACTTCGTAGCTCCGGCCGCCGGGCAGCGTCTCGCGGAAGCGCGCGTAGCGGCAGTAGCGCGCGCCGTCCTGCACCACCACCGGCACCGCCGCCTCGGGCGAGACGTAGCGGCAGGGGCTGTTGGGCGTCGAGCGCATCAGATAGTCGGCGATCCGCACCTTGGGCACCGGCGCGCCGTTCAGCCAGATCTGGCCGCCGCGCATCTGGACGGTGTCGCCGGGCAGGCCGATCACCCGCTTCACATAATCCTCGTCGCTCCCCGGATAGCGGAAGACCGCGACGTCGCCGCGCTCCGGCTCGCCGGCGAGGATGCGGCCCTCGAACCCGCCCAGCCCCAGCGGCATCGAATGGCGGGAATAGCCGTAGGGCCATTTCGAGACGAACAGATAATCGCCGATCATCATCTGCGGCAGCATCGATCCGGACGGGATGACGAAGGGCGCGACGACGAAGGTGCGCAGCACCACCGCGAAGAAGAACAGCAGCAGCAGGAAGCGCACCGTCTCGCCCGCGCCGCCCTTGCTGGCGGCCTTGTCGGGCGGCGGCGTCTCGGCCGTGGATGCGGTCTCCTCCATCGCATCCGCTTTCGCTTGGGGGCGGGGGCGGGTCAAGCGGTGTCCGCGACGCGGCGGCGGCGGCGGGACAGTGACTAGGCACGGCCCCTCCCCGCCCCTAGATAGCCCCCACTCAAGAGGAGACGAGCCGATGAGCGACGCCTGGGCGGACGTGGAGCATGCGCAGACGCAGACCCTGAAAGGCCTGTTCGCCGACGAGCCGGACCGCCTCTCCCGCCTGACGCTCGAGGAATCCGGCATCCGCTTCGACTTTTCGAAGACCCATATGTCGAAGCCGCTCGTCTCCGCCTTCGCCCGGCTCGCGGAGGCGCAGGACCTCGCCGGCGCCCGCGAGGCCCTGTTCGCCGGCAGGACCGCCAACCCGACGGAAGGGCGCGCCGCCGAGCACAGCGCCGAGCGCGGCCAGGGCGCGCCGGAGAGCGTCGCGCGGGCGCAGTCGCTGCAGGCGCGGATGCGCGCGCTGATCGACGCGATTGAGGCGGACGCCTTCGGCCCCATCCGCCACATCCTCCACATCGGCATCGGCGGATCGGCGCTGGGACCCGATTTCCTGATCGACGCGCTGGGGCGCGATGCGGGCCGCTACGAGGCCGCCGTGGTCTCGAACGTCGACGGCGCCGCGCTCGAGGAAGCGGTGGCCGGCTTCGATCCGCAGGCGACGCTCCTGGTGATCGCGTCCAAGACCTTCACGACGATGGAGACTCTGCTCAACGCCCGGTCCGCCCTCGCCTGGATGGAGCATGGCGGCGTTGCCGATCCCTATGGCAAGGTGATCGCGCTCACCGCCAGCCCGGAGCGGGCGGTGGAGTTCGGCATCGACGAAACCCGCATCCTGCCCTTCGCGGAGAGCGTCGGCGGCCGCTATTCGCTGTGGTCCTCGATCGGCTTCCCCGCCGCGCTCGCCTTGGGATGGGAGGCGTTCGAGCAATTGCTGGAAGGCGCCGCGGCGATGGACCGGCATTTCCGCCTCGCCCCGGTCGAGCGCAACGCGCCGATCCTCGCCGCCTTCGTCGACCGTTATTACGCCAACGTCCGCGGCTGCCAGACCCGCGCCGTCTTCGCCTATGACGAGAGGCTGCGGCTGCTGCCCGATTACCTCCAGCAGCTCGAGATGGAATCGAACGGGAAGAGCGTGCGGCTCGACGGTTCCCCCGTCGGCCGCGCCACCAGCCCGATCACCTGGGGCGGCGTGGGCACCGACGCGCAGCATGCGGTGTTCCAGCTCCTCCACCAGGGCACCCACCTCGTGCCCGTCGAGTTCGTCGCCGCGGTCGAGCCCGGCCACGCGCTCGACGAGGAGCATCACCGCCAGCTCCTCATCAATTGCTTCGCGCAGGGGGCGGCGCTGATGGCGGGGAAGCGATCGGACGATCCCCACCGCTCCTATCCGGGCGACCGCCCGTCGACCACGATCCTGCTCGACCGGGTCGATCCGGCGACGCTCGGCGCACTGATCGCCTTCTACGAGCACCGCACCTTCGCCAACGCGGTCCTGCTCGGCATCAACCCGTTCGACCAGTTCGGCGTCGAGCTCGGCAAGCAGATGGCCAAGGCGATCGACAGCGGCGAGGCGCTCGACTTCGATCCCTCCACCCAGGCGCTGATCGACCGCGCCTTCGGCGAGGAGGCGGAATGACAATCAGGAAGGCAGCGCCATGAGCGATTACGACTACGACCTCTTCGTCATCGGTGCGGGATCGGGCGGCGTCCGCGCCGCGCGGGTCTCCGCCGCCCACGGCGCGAAGGTGGCGATCGCCGAGGAGCACAAGGTCGGCGGCACCTGCGTGATCCGCGGCTGCGTGCCGAAGAAGCTGCTGGTTTACGGTGCGCACTTTGCCGAGGATATTGCCGACGCGCGGCGGTTCGGCTGGGAGGTGCCGACCTGCACCTTCAACTGGCCGGTGCTGCGCGACAACGTGCTCGCCGAGGTCGACCGGCTGGAAAGCGCCTATACCGACACGCTCGGCAACCACGGCGTCGAGATCGTCAGGGAGCGCGCCACCGTCGCCGGCGCGCACGAAGTGAGGCTCGCGAGCGGCCACACCGTCACGGCGGCCAAAATCCTCATCGCCGTCGGCGCCACGCCGGTGGTCCCGAAGGTCGAGGGCGCCGAGCTCGGCATCACCTCGAACGAGGTGTTCCACCTGCCCGCGCTTCCCAGGCGGGTGGTGATTGCGGGCGCCGGCTACATCGCCAACGAATTCGCCGGCATCTTCCACCAGTTCGGCAGCCACGTCACGCTGGTGAACCGGTCCGACGTCATCCTGCGCGGATATGACGAGACGATGCGCGACCGCCTCCTCACCATCTCGATGATGAAGGGCATCGACTTCAAGTTCCACGTCTCGTTCCGGAAGATCGAGAAGACGCAGGACGGCTCGCTGCTCGCCACGATGGAGGGCTGCGCCCCGATCCCGGCCGACGCGGTCCTCTTCGCCATCGGCCGGCGGCCGAACACGAGCGGGCTCGGGCTGGAGACGGCCGGCGTCGAGCTGGACGACCAGGGCGCCGTCGCCGTCGACGCCGACAACAAGTCGAGCTGCGACAGCATCTATGCGGTCGGCGACGTCACCAACCGCGTCCAGCTCACCCCGGTCGCGATCCGCGAGGGGCAGGCCTTTGCCGACACGGTGTTCGGCGGCAAGCCGACGCGGGTCGATTACGAGAACATCCCGTCGGCCGTGTTCAGCCACCCGCCGCTGGCGGGCGTCGGCATGACCGAGGGCCAGGCGCGCAACCGGCTGGGCTCGGTCAAGGTCTATACGTCCGATTTCCGGCCGATGAAGAACGTGCTGGCCGGCCGCAACGAGCGCTCGCTCTACAAGCTCATCGTCGATGCGCAGACCGAGCAGGTGGTGGGGCTGCACATGATCGGCCCCGAGGCGCCGGAGATCCTGCAGGCGGCCGCCATCGCGGTGAAGGCGAAGCTGAAGAAATCGGACTTCGACGCCGTCGTCGCCCTCCACCCGACGATGGCGGACGAACTGGTGCTGATTCGGTAGCGCGCGCGGAGGCGATCCCAGAGCGTTCCTAGTTCCTCAGCCGCGCGCTTTCGACGATCCGCTCATACTCGGGGAGGCCGGCGCCGAAATAGTGCATCTTCGCCGCGTCGAAGAGGGCGAGGTAGAAGCGGCCGTCGATGATCGCGCCGACCGCCCGCCCGCGCCGCTCGACTTCGTCGCCGCCGAGATGGTCGTAGTCGAACTGGAAGCCGGGGTGGCCGAGGAAGGTGCGCGGCTTGAGGCTCGTCATCTCGAACCGGGTGGTGCCGGCGCGGATGCGGTAGAAGCTCTCGATCATCGCCGCGATGTCGGGCGGGCTCATGTCAGCGCGGAAGTTGGGCACCTTGCGGTCGGCCTTGCGCCGCTGGCGCACGATCCGCTTGTCGTTCTCGAGGCCGCCGATGAAGGTGAGGCTGTCGAGCAGCGGCCCGTTCAGCGTCCAGTTCTCCTCGCGGCTGATGTCGTAGGGGCCGCGCGGCGCCTGGTTCCAGCGCATCGTCGGCGTCACCACCATCGTGCCGCGCGCCACCGTCTCCGGCTGCGGGCGAACGAGCGAATAATAGCCGAAGCCGGG
>JBKBVA010000154.1:0-6580 GCA_046289665.1 Allosphingosinicella sp. | reverse complement strand
GCATGCTGCTGTCGAACGAGCCGGGTTACTACAAGACCGGCGAATACGGCATCCGGATCGAGAATCTGGTGCTGGTCGAGCCGCGGGCGGTCGAAGGGGCGGAGAAGGAGGTGCTCGGCTTCGAGACCCTCACCTTCGCGCCGATCGAGCGGCGGCTGATCGAGCCGGACCTGCTGAGCGCGGAGGAGCGCGCCTGGCTCGACGCCTATCACGCCCGGGTGCTGGAGGTGGTCGGCCCGCAGCTCGATTGCGCGGTGCTCGAGTGGCTCGAGGAGCAGTGCGCGCCCATCTAGCCGTCGTCCCGGCGGAGGCCGGGACCTCGTCGAGATGAAGGCGCCGGCGCTTATTCCGGCCTGAGATCCCGGCCTTCGCCGGGATGACTGAAGCGATTTAATCGTCATCCCGGCGAAAGCCGGGACCCAAGAACGTGGGCGGTGTCAGCTTTCGTGCTGCGGTGTTCCTGGGTTCCGGCTTTCGCCGGAATGACGAGGGTCCTCACTAGCCGTCGCTTCCCCCTCCCCCCGTGCCTGCGCCTTTCGCCGGCGCAGATTCTGGCGGAGGGCTTCGGCGAGGCGTTTGGCGCGGTCGTCGTCGGTCTTGCTCATGGCGAGAAAAGCTACGGCCTCACCGGCACTTGCCGCAAGCCGCCTTGACATTACATGGAGGGCACGGCCATAGCGCCGCGGTCTCCGGACATGGCGAGTGCTGCCGTAGCTCAGTGGTAGAGCGCATCCTTGGTAAGGCTGAGGTCGTGAGTTCAATCCTCACCGGCAGCACCACCGCCCCCTCCGGACCGGCCTGAACGGCGCGCGCGGCTCAGCCGCCGCTGTTCTTCACCAGCATCGCCATCACCGCCGGATGGAGCGGGCGGACGAATTCGCAGCCGAGCAGGTGGCCGCGCATCCACACGACGCGGGCGTGGAGGCTTTCGAGGCCCGGCATCTTCAGCCAGACGTCCGAGCCTTCCATCAGCTCGAGATGGGTCGCGGCGCGAAAGCCGGTGGTCGAGAGATCGAGCACCTGGACGGTCACCGCATGGGCGCCGCGCTGGCGCAGCCCGGCGCCGACGGCGATGCCGGCGCGCTCGGCCCGGCGCAGCTCCTCGCCGGCGGCGGTGGCGAGCTCGCCGGTCAGCATGGCGTTTGCGGGCGCATTTGCAGGAGTCACTGGTCAGCCGCCATCGACGCTCACTCCGCCGGGACGGCGATACCGACCGAGACGCCCCACAGGCGGGCGAGCTTCTTTTCCTGGTCGCTCATCCCCTCGTAGAGGCGGGGACGGCGGAAGCGGGGCTGGTTCTGATCGGTGGTGGTGCGCTTGAGCTGCACCAGCACGTCATTCTCGTCGATCATGTAGGCGAATTCGAGCCCGATGCGGCCCTCGCCGGCCCAGGCGACGCGGGCGGGCACGCTGATCGAGCCGCGGGTGAAGACCACCTCGCTGCCGACCGGCGGCACCGCCTGGCATTCGACGAGCGCGCCCTTGCGCGAAAGGTCGCGGAGCCGCGCCTCGACGTAGCCGGACGGGGTCTGCAGCCGGCAGGCGAGCAGGACTCGCGCCCTCTTCTCCGTGCGCTTGCCTGCGACCGGCCCGTCTACGAATGATTCAACGCCCATTTACGCCCTCATATGCTGGTGTTCGGGGACGACCTTAGGCGCAAGGCACCTAAATTGTGGTAAACATGCCCGGCAGAAATCGTCCGGGGGAGGCGCGGCGCGGAGGGGTTTCGCGCCGATCGGCGTTGACCTCCGGTCCGTCCCCTCTAAGGGGCGCGGATGCGCTTTTTCTCCGACAATGCCGCCGCCGCCTGCCCCGAAGCCATGGCCGCGCTCCACGACGCGAACGGCCTCGATACCGCCTATGACGGGGACCGCTGGAGCGCACGGCTCGACGGCGCCTTTTCGGACCTGTTCGGCACCGAGGTGGCGGCCCTGTGGGTGGCGACCGGGACGGCGGCCAACTCGCTGGCGCTGGCCGCGCTCTGCCCGCCGCACGGCAGCATCGTCTGCCACCGCGACGCCCATATCCAGAACGACGAATGCGGCGCGCCGGAATTCTACACGCACGGCGCGAAATTGCTGCTCGCCGGGGGCGAAGGCGCGAAGGTGACGCCGGAGGGGGTGACGGCCCTCCTCGCGACGGTGCGCAACGACGTCCACCAGGTGCAGCCGGCGGCCCTGTCGATCACCAATGCGACCGAATACGGCCTCGTCTACACGCCGGACGAGGTGGCGGCGCTCGGCGCCCTGTGCCGGGACCGCGGCCTCGGCTTCTACATGGACGGGGCGCGCTTCGCCAATGCGGTGGCGCGGCTCGGCTGCGCGCCGGCGGACCTGACGTGGAAGGCGGGGATCGACGCGCTCAGCTTCGGCTTCGTCAAGAACGGGGGCATGTCGGCCGAGGCGCTGATCTTTTTCAGGCCGGAGCTGCGCGCCGCCACCCTCTACCGGCGCAAGCGCGCCGGGCACCTCCTCTCCAAGGGCCGCTTCATGGCGGCGCAGATCCTGGCGATACTGGAAGGCGAGGTGTGGCTGCGCAACGCCCGCGCCGCCAACGACGCCGCGGCGCGGCTTGCCGCGGCGGCGGGCGACCGGCTGGTGCTCCCGGTCGAGGCCAACGAGGTGTTCCTCAAGGTCTCGGCCGACGAGGCGCAGGGGCTGCGCGACAAGGGGTTCGACTTTTACGACTGGGGCCCGGGCGAGGCACGGCTGGTGACGAGCTGGGACAGCGATCCCGCCGCGGTCGACGCCCTCGCCGCCGCGATCCGGGCGCTGTGAGAACTCCGTCATCCCGACGCAGGCCGGGATCTCAGGGAGACGTATCGCCGAGCCCTTCACCCGACGAGGCCCCGGCCTTCGCCGGGGCGACGGAAGGTTCGTTCCTCGAGCCGCGGGTGCTCCTCCCCTTCCTGTTCGTGACCCTGATCTGGGGCTCGACCTGGCTGGTGATCAAGGACCAGCTGGGCGAGGTGCCGCCGACCTGGTCGGTCACCTACCGCTTCGTCATCGCCGCGGCGGGCATGTTCGCGTTCGCGAAGCTGAGCGGCGCGTCGCTGAGGATCGGGCGCGAGGGGCATGTGCTCGCCCTGCTGTTCGGCATCCCGCAATTCTACCTGAACTTCAACTTCGTCTATGCGGCCGAGCTCTACATCACCTCCGGCCTCGTCGCGGTGGTGTTCGCCTTGCTGCTCGTGCCCAACAGCGCGCTCGGCTGGTTCTTCCTCAAGCACAAGGTGACGCGCGGCTTCATGGCCGGATCGGCGGTGGCGCTGGCCGGCGTCGCCTTGCTGTTCGTCCAGGAAATGCGGGCGAGCCCGGCGCCGCCGAGGGACGTGGCGATCGGCATCGGCCTCACCCTGCTCGGCGTCCTCTCGGCCTCGGCGGCGAACGTGCTGCAGGCGACCGAGCGGCTGCGGCGGCGGCCGGTGGCGGCGATGCTGGCCTGGGGCATGACCTACGGCGTGGCGGCGAACGCGATCACCGCCTGGATCCTGTTCGGGCCGCCGGTCTTCGAGAGCCGCTTGGGCTACTGGCTCGGCCTCCTCTATCTCGGCCTCGCCGCCTCGGCGCTCTGCTTCACTTTCTATTTCGGCCTGATCCGCCGCATCGGCCCGGCGCGCGCGGCCTATTCGAGCGTGCTGGTGCCGGTGATCGCGATGGCGCTGTCGACCGCCTTCGAGGGTTATCGCTGGACGACCATCGCCGCCGCGGGGGGCGTGCTGGCGCTGTTCGGCCTGCTGATCGCGCTGAAATCGAGGCGCTGAAGCGAACTCGTCACCCCGGACCTGATCCGGGGTCCACCTTCTTCGCGGAACGTTCCAAGGAACGGGTGGATGCCGGATCAAGTCCGGCATGACGGATTGGTACGGCGAGCGAGGGGCTCTCCCCCCGACTCCCCCTCTCCCCGGCCCTCTCCCCTGAAGGGGAGAGGGGAGCTGTGTCAGTGAACGAAGCGGGCGACGACGTCGCGGTAGGAGCGGGAGACCTTCACCTGGCTGCCGCTTTCCAGCACCAGGAAGCATTCGCCGTTGGTATGCGGCTTGACCTGCCGGACCTGGTCGAGATTGACGATGGTCGAGCGGTGGACGCGCTGGAAGCGGCGGGGATCGAGGCGGCGCTCCAGATCCTTCATCGTCTCGCGCAGGATCAGCGTGTTGTCGCCGGTGTAGATGCACATGTAGTCGCCGGCGGCGTCGATCTTCTCGATCGAATCCACATCGACGCGGAAAATCTGGCCGCGGTCCTTGATGTTGATCAGCTTCTCGTAGCGGTTCGAGCTCGGCGCTTCCTCGAGCGGGCCGACCTGGTCGACCGCCTCGGGGGCGACCTCGGCGAGCACTTCCTTCAGCTTGCCCGCTTCCTCGGCGCTGCGCTTTTCGGACAGGCGCAGGCGCACCCGATCGAGCGTGTCGGCGAGGCGGTCCTCCTCGACCGGCTTCATCAGATAGTCGACCGCCTGCGCCTCGAAGGCGCGGATGGCGTGGTCGGAATAAGCGGTCACGAAGACGAAGAGCGGCGGCTCCACCTCCATCAGGCCCTGGATCACCGAGAAGCCGTCGAAACCGGGCATCTGGATGTCGAGGAAGACGAGATCGGGCTTGTGGGTCTTGATCGCCCGGATTGCCTCGCGCCCGTTCGAGCAGGTCTCGACGATCTCGACATCGTCATGCTTCTCGAGGCGCAGCTGCAGGCCCTGGATGGCGAGCGGCTCGTCGTCCACGAGAATCGTGCGAATGGTCATTTCGGCTCCTCGGCTGGTTCGGTCTGGTAAGGTATGTCGATGGTAACGCGAAACCCCCCGTTTCTGTTCGATTCCGTTTCGAATCGGTGATCCTGCCCATAGGCCTGCCCCAGCCGGTCGCGGATGTTCGCGAGCCCCACCCCCGTGGATTGCTGCGCCTTGACCCAATGGTCCTCCGCGCCCGGCCCGGTGTCGGCGACGGTCAGCAGAACCCGGTCCCCGGCGCGGCGGGCGACGATCTCGATGTCGGCGCCTTCCTCCTGCGGCGTCACCGCATATTTGATCGCATTCTCGACCAAAGGCTGGAGGAGCAGCGAGGGCAGCCGGGCGCCGGCGACCTCGGGATCGATCTCGAAGCGCGGGCGCAGCCGCTCCTCGAAGCGCATCTTCTCGATCTCGAGATAGAGCTTCAGCGTCTCCACCTCCTGCGCCACCGTCACCGACCCGGCCGGCTCGTTGACCAAAGTGTAGCGCAGGAAGGAGGAGAGGCGCGACAGCATCGCATTGGCCCGCTCGGTCTGCTTGAGGAGGACGAGGGTCGAGATCGAGTTCAAAGTGTTGAACAGGAAATGCGGGTTGAGCTGGTAGCGCAGCATGGCGAGCTGGGCGGTGCTCGCCTGGTGCTCGAGCCGCAGCAGCCGGTCCGACTGCTCCTCGAGCAGCAGATAGTAATTGATCGAATAATAGAGGGCCGACCAGGCGACGAGCAGCGACACGGTGAGGATGATCGAGCCGAAGAACTGGAGGCCTTCGGGGCGGATGCCGGGCCTGACAAAGGTGGCGTGGCTCCACGTCTCGATCGCCGAGAAGGCGGCGGAGGCGACCAGCACGATGGTGATGGAGAGGATCCAGGTCACCAAAGGCTTCATCCGGATCAGCCGCCGGTAGACCGCCGCCATCAGCAGGGTGAGCGAATAGCCGGTCGCGGTCAGCAAAGCGATGTGGATGACGAGGCTGAAGCCGAAATTGTTGGCGATGCCCGACAGGGTGCGGAGCAGGAAATAGCCCGCCCAGCCGGCCGATTGCAGCACCCAGAAGGCGCGGTTCTTGTCTTCGAAGAACGGCTGCTGCTGCAGGCGGAACGGCTTCCACTCGGGCGCCGGTCTCGCCTCCCTGGGGGCTGCTGCCTGGACTGCGTTGGTCGACACTTTCCGGCCTCTAGAGCGATTCGGCGGCGAAGGAAATCTTTCAGCGCCCGCCGGCCGGCGCGGCGGGCGCGGCCGGCGCGGCCGGCACCGCCCCTTCGCGAGCGCCGGGGAGGACGAGCAGCGACCAGTCCGGCGCGTCGGCGACATGAGCCGCCACCGCCGCCTGGACGTCGCGCGGCGTCATCTTCTGATAGTCGGCGAGGTAGGAGCGGGTCTGGTCGATCAGCTCGGGCCGGCGCGACCAGCCTTCCATCGCCGAGAGCCAGTAGCCGTTGGTGCGCACGCGCCGCTCGATGCCGGTCAGCACCGGATTGATCGCGCGGGCATATTCGTCGGCCTCGGGCGGCCGGGCGGCGAGATCGGCGACGATCTCGCGGGCGAGGCGGAAGAACAGGTCGGTGCGGTCGGGGCGCAGCTCGGCGGCGGCGTAGAAGATGCCGAAATTCGGGAAGCTCTCCGACGTCGAGGAGGAGGCGCGCGGCGAATAGGTGGCCCCCTCCATCCCGCGCAGCCGCTCGAACAGGCGGACCTGGATCATGTTGGCGGCGAGGCTCAGCGCGCGGCGCTCGGCGATGCGGTCGACGCCCCCGAAGGTGGACCAGCCGATGATCGCATAGGCCTGGTCGGCATCGCCCTGGTGGGTGAAGCGGACGGGCGGGCCTGGCCGCGGCGGGGCGACGGCGAGCGAGGCG
>JBKBVA010000153.1:0-6624 GCA_046289665.1 Allosphingosinicella sp. | reverse complement strand
GGTCTATTTCCCGCAGGTCGAGGTGATCGGCGACATCGCCAACGCCATCTGGCAGATCAAGGAGGACATCGTCCCCTCGGCCGGCTGGGACTTCGCGCCGATGGCCCGCGCCCGCGCCGCCGAATGCGCCCACACCGCGACGATGTGCGACGATGCGCGCTTCCCGATCTTCCCCGCCTGCCTCGTCAAGGAGGTGCGGGCGGCGATGCCGGCGGACGGCATCCTGTGCCTCGACAACGGCGTCTACAAGATCTGGTTCGCCCGCAACTATCCGGCGCGCCAGCCCAATACGGTGCTGCTCGACAATGCGCTGGCGACGATGGGGGCGGGGCTGCCCTCCGCCATGGCCTCGGCGATGGTCTATCCCGGGCGCAAGGTGATGGCCGTGTGCGGCGACGGCGGCTTCATGATGAACAGCCAGGAAATGGAGACGGCGGTCCGCCTCAAGCTCGACATCACCGTCCTGATCCTGCGCGACGACGCCTACGGCATGATCCGCTGGAAGCAGGCGAACATGGGGTTCGAGGATTTCGGCCTCACCTACGGCAACCCCGATTTCGTCAAATATGCCGAGGCCTATGGCGCGCAGGGGCATCGCGTGGGGGCGGCCGCCGAGCTGCCCGAGATATTGCGCAATTGCCTCGGCACGCCGGGTGTCCACCTGATCGACTGCCCGGTCGACTATTCGGAGAACGACCGGATCCTCAACAAGGAGATCAAGGAATTGAGCCGCGCGCTCGACATCCGGGCGCCCGAGGGCCTGACCTTCGAACCGGTCGAGCCCGATGCGCCGGTCTCCCCCCGCCCCACCCTCTCCTAGAGGACGACGATGACGACATTGAAGGACGTCTACCCGCTCTACCTCGCCAACGAGGCGAAGCAGCCCAATGCCGACCTCGAGGTCACCGACAAATATAGCGGCGAGGTCGCCTTCCGCGTCGCGCTGGCCGATCCGGCGACGATCGATGCGGGCATAGCCGCCGCGGTCGAGGCGGCCGAGCCGATGGCGCGGATGGCGGCCTATGAGCGCCAGGCGGTGCTCCACCATTGCGTCGACCGGTTCCGGGCGCGGTTCGACGAGCTCGCCCTCGCCCTCTGCGTCGAGGCGGGGAAACCGATCAAGGACGCGGAAGGGGAGGTCACCCGGCTGATCGACACCTTCCGCATCGCCGCCGAGGAATCGGTGCGGATGACCGGCGAGGTCCAGCCGCTCGACATCTCGCCGCGGGCGCGGGGCTATCAGGGCATCTGGAAGCGCGTGCCGATCGGCCCGTGCAGCTTCATCGCGCCGTTCAACTTCCCGCTGAACCTCGCCGCCCACAAGATCGCGCCGGCGCTGGCCGTCGGCTGCCCGTTCGTAATCAAGCCGGCGAGCCGCACCCCGCTCGGCACCATCCTGATCGGCGAGGTGCTGGCCGAGACCAACCTGCCCAGGGGCGCCTTCTCGATCCTGCCGGCGAGCCGCGACGGCGCCGATCTCTTCACCACCGACGAGCGGCTGAAGCTCCTGAGCTTCACCGGCTCGCCCGGCGTCGGCTGGGACCTCAAGGCCCGGGCCGGCAAGAAGAAGGTGGTGCTGGAGCTGGGCGGCAATGCGGCGGTGATCGTCGATGCCGACGCCGACCTCGACGACGCGGTGGAGCGGATCGTGTTCGGCGCCTTCTACCAGTCCGGCCAATCCTGCATCGGCGTCCAGCGCATCATCGCCCACGAGGACGTGTACGAGGATCTGCGGGAGCGGCTGGTCGAGAAGACCAGGAATTTGGTCGCCGGAAATCCGCGGGATCGCGACACCTTCATCGGGCCGATGATCAGTGAAGGCGAGGCAAAAAGGCTCGACGGCTGGATCCGGGCCGCGGTCGAGGGCGGCGCGACGCTGCTCTGCGGCGGCCGGCGCGACGGCGCGATGCTGCAGGCGACCTTGCTCGAGGGCGTCGACCGCGCGGCCGACGTCTATCGCGAGGAAGCGTTCGGCCCGGTCGCCATCCTCTCCCGCTTCTCCGACTTCTCGGCCGCCCTCGACGAGGTCAACGATTCCAAGTTCGGCCTGCAGGCCGGCATCTTCACCCGCGACCTGTTCAAGACGCTGGAGGCGTGGGACCGGCTCGACGTCGGCGGCGTGGTGATCAACGACGTCCCCTCCTACCGCGTCGACAACATGCCCTATGGCGGCGTCAAGGACAGCGGCCTCGGGCGCGAAGGGGTACGCTTCGCGATGGAGGACATGACGGAAATCCGAAACCTCGTCATCCGCCGCCGCGACACAGGGCCGCCGCTCAAGCAGATGGGGGAGTAGGCCGGTATATCCCGTTGACATATCCGCGGCTGCTGTTTAACTTGTGACGCCATGGTTCGGACCAGGCTTTTCCGCTCAAACCGCTCCCAGGCAGTGCGCCTGCCGAAGGAGGTGGCGTTCCCAGAAAGCGTGAGCGAAGTTAGAATCCTGCGTGAGGGAAATCGTCGGGTCATCGTGCCGGCGGACGGGGTGTGGGACGACTTCTTCGACAGCCCCGGCATCGACTTTCCGGACCGCGACCAGCCGCCCCCGCAGCAGAGGAGCGGCCTCTGACCCTGCGCTACATGCTGGACACGAATCTGTGCATTCGGGTCCTGCGGGATCGGCCCGCGGCCATACGCGCGCGCTTCAATCGCGAAGCGGCCGCGCTTTCGATCTCGACCGTCGTTCTCTTCGAGCTGCTCTACGGCGCTCAGCGCTCTGCCGATCCCCAGCGACATCGCTCGGACGTCGAAGCCTTGGCGGCGCGTCTCGAAGTGCTGCCGTTCGACGCGCAAGCGGCAATGCACGCCGCAGAGATACGGGCGGCGCTCGAGCGAAAGGGGGAACCGATCGGCGCCTACGATCTGCTGATTGCCGGACACGCCCGCAGCCGCGGGCTGACGGTGGTAACCGGCAATCTTCGGGAGTTTACGCGCGTCGAAGGCCTTCGTGCCGAGGACTGGGCCGCAACCGATCCTTCAAGGGTCTGATATCGCGCTACAAATTTTGAGCAACATCGGGCGAGTTGCCGCAGGTTAAGCCGTGCTCCTATAGGGTGGTCGGCAATGCGGCGGCCCCCGCACGGACGCGGTCGCCCGACAACCATTGGAGACGCGATCTTGAAACCTGTCCTTTTCGGCACCGTCGCCGCCCTGGCGCTCGGCGCCTGCACCACCACGCCGGCCGACGCGCCGGCCAGCGAAACCGCCGCCGTCGCGGAGCCCGCCATGGCCGTGCCCGACAACATCCTGCTGAAGCCCTGGACCGGCCCCTATGCCGGCGTCCCGCCGTGGGACCAGGTGAAGCCGGAGCTGTTCCCGCAGGCCATCCAGTTCGGCATCGACGAGCAGCGCCGCGAGGTGCTGGCGATCGCCAACAACCGGTCCGCGCCGACCTTCGAGAACACCGTCGAGGCGCTCGAGCGCACGGGGCAGCGGCTCGACCGCGTCCTCTCCGTCTTCGGCGTGATGACCAGCAACATGTCGACGCCGGAATATCAGGCGCTGCAGAAGGAATGGTCGCCCAAGCTCGCCGCCGCCTCGGACGAGATCATCCTCAACCCGGCGCTGTTCCAGCGGGTGAAGACGCTCCACGACAACAAGGGCTCGATCGGCCTCGACGCCAAGCAGGACCGGCTGCTCACCCGTCTCTACGACAGCTTCGTCCAGCGCGGCGCCAATCTCGACGCCGCCCAGAAGGCGCAATTGTCGGACTATAACCAGCAGCTCGCCGGCCTGTTCGCTACCTTCTCCGAGCGGGTGCTGGCCGACGAATCGACCTACATCATGGCCACCGAGGCGCAGATGAAGGGCGTGCCCGACGACGTGAAGGCGGCGCTCGCCGCGGCGGCGCAGGAGCGCGGCCAGCCGGCCGGCACCTATGCGATCAAGAACACGCGGTCCGCGGTCGATCCGGTGCTCACCTTCGCCGACGACCGGGCGCTGCGCGAGAAGGTCTGGAAGGCCTTCGTGAACCGCGGCGACAATGGCGGCCCCAACGACACCAACGAGATCATCGCCAAGATCGTCAAGCTGCGCGCCGACCGCGCCAAGCTGCTCGGCTACGCCAACCATGCCGAGTGGCGGATGCAGGACACGATGGCCGGCACGCCCGAGCGCGCGCAGGAGCTGATGATGCGCGTCTGGCCGGCCGCCGTCGCGCGCGTGAAGGAAGAGGTCGCCGACCAGCAGGCGATGGCGAAGAAGCTCGGCCAGAACATCACGATCGAGCCGTGGGACTATCGCTACTATCAGGAGAAGGTGAGGAAGGAGCGGTTCGATCTCAGCCAGGACGAGATCAAACCCTATTTCGCGCTCGACAACATGGTGGAGGCGATGTTCTGGTCCGCGGGCCAGCTCTACGACCTCGGCTTCAAGGAGAATACGGGGAGCGTTCCCGTCTTCCACCCGGACGTGCGCACCTTCGAGGTGACCGACACCCGCAATGGCGAGGTGGTCGGCCTCTTCTACCTCGACAATTTCGCGCGCGAGGGGAAGCGCTCGGGCGCGTGGATGACGACCTATCGCAGCCGGGCGGGCCTGCTCGGCGACGAGATCGTGCTGGCGTCGAACAACAACAATTTCACCAAGGGCGAGGCCGGCAAGCCGGTGCTGATCAGCCTCGACGACGCCGAGACCCTGTTCCACGAATTCGGCCACGCCATCCATTATCTGCTGGTCGACGTGAAATATCCGAGCCTCGGCGGATCGCAGCGCGACTTCGTCGAATATCCGAGCCAGGTGAACGAGAATTGGCTGCTGACGCCGCCCGTCCTCCAGCGCTTCGCCAAGCATTATGAGACCGGCCAGCCGATGCCGCAGGCCCTGGTCGACAAGATCCAGAAGGCCCAGACGTTCAACCAGGGCTTCGCCACGGTGGAATATCTGTCCGCCGCCCTGGTCGACATGATGCTGCACCGCGATCCCGACGGCGTCGTCGATCCCGACGCCTTCGAACGCCAGGCGATGGCCGAGATCGGCATGCCGAAGGAGATCGTGCTCAGGCACCGCCTGCCGCACTTCAACCATCTCTTCTCGTCCGACGCCTATTCGGCCGGCTATTATTCCTACCTCTGGTCGGAGACGATGGACGCCGACACCTGGGCGGCGTTCGAGGAAGCGGGCGATCCGTTCGACAAGGCGACGGCGGACCGCTTCCGGCGCTTCCTGCTGTCGACCGGCAACGAGACCGACCGCGCCGAAGCCTACCGCCAGTTCCGCGGCCGCGATCCGGACGTGGACGCCCTGCTCCGCAAGCGCGGCTTCCCGACAGGCGGCGGCAAGTAAGAAGATGGGGGGAGGAGCGCCTGCGAGGCTCGCAGCGCTCCTCCTCGCCCCAACCCTCCTCGCCGGCTGCAGCGGCGGCGAGCCCGCTGCCGAGGCTCAGCAGCCGACGGTCAAAACCTACGTGGACAACGGCGCGGACATGCTCGCGCCGGTGACGCTGAGCGAGGCGGAGCGCTACGTGCCTGCCTCGTTCGGCTTGCCGCGAATGCGCGACTTCCATGAGCGCTGGTTCGGCGACTCGCTGAGGAGCCTGGGCGAACCGAACCTCTCCCGACGGGAGAACCGCGAAGGCTTTCGCCGGAGAATAAGGCTGCTCGTGCTGCTCAATTCGCATGTCTGGGCGATCCGAATCGACAACAGCGCCGACGGAGCGGCCACGGTTCGGGCCGTGCAGAATCTCGGTCCCCGAAGCCCGCGGATCGTGGCGCAGGAACGCTACGAACTCGCCCCGGAACGCCTGCGCCGCATCGAAGACGCCATTACGGCCGCCGGCCTCCGCACGATGGCGCCGGATGGGCCGCCGATGGAAGCGTGCGTCGACGGCATACAGTTCGTCGTCGAGCTCAACGAGGCTTCGGGCGTCTATTTCGTCAGCCGCGACGGCTGCCAGGCGAGCGAGCCGTTCCGGGACCTCGTCGGGGAACTGAACGGTCTGCGCCGCTCGGCCGGGTTCGACCTCGATCGCCGCTCCTACGGACCCTAGCCCGCCGGCGGTGCGTCGTCGGGGAGGCGGACGGTTTCGATGAGGAGGTCGAGCTGGGCCTCGCAGCCGTTGCTGATCAGGGAGGAGGCCATGTCCTCGAGGCCGGCCGGACGCTTGGGCAAAGCCTTGAAGGTGAGGGCGGTCGGCTCGGCCGCGTCCTTCCACGAGATCCGGTACTTCGCCCCGTCGCGGACCGGCAGGCCGTCCGGCCAGGCGAGGGTGGAGGCGCCGCCTTCCCATTCGACGTCGCGGCTGGCGCCGTCGGGGCCGGCGATGGTCAGCGTCACCGGCTCGGCCGCGCCAGCGCGCCACAAGGTGACGCCGGCGCCGTCGGCGACGCAGATGTTGGTGCTCTTCGTCACGTCGACGTGCCAGATGGACGGCGGGCGGACCGCGGCGTCGCCCGGGCCGCGGACGGCGCCGATGCGGGCGCGGCGCTGCTGCGCAGGGGCGGCGGAGGCGGTGCGCACCGTGCTGCGCGGGCTGTGGATCGAGGCCCTGCGCGATGCGCGCGACGAGGAGAGCCTGTCCGCGGTCTGGCGCAGCCTGCAGGGCGACGAGCGCCGCGATCCCTCCCGGGCACTGGCCTTGCTGGCGCATGTCGATCGGCTGGCGGCCGAAGGCTTGCTCGACGCCAC
>JBKBVA010000152.1:0-6627 GCA_046289665.1 Allosphingosinicella sp. | reverse complement strand
GGTGATCCAGCTCACCATGCGCACCAACCAGAAATATTTCGCGGTGCGCACCGCGAACGGCACCCTCGCCCCCGCCTTCGTCTGCACCGCCAATATCGACGCGGCCGACGGCGGCGCGGCGATCGTCGCCGGCAACGAGAAGGTGCTGGCCGCCCGCCTCGCGGACGCCAAGTTCTTCTGGGAGCAGGACCTGCACGTCCCGCTCGAGGCGCAGGCGAAGAAGCTCTCCCAGATCGTCTTCCACGAAAAGCTCGGCACCGTCGCCGACAAGGTCGAGCGCGTGGCGATGATCGCTCATTCGCTAATCGCCCACGGCGTGGTCCGGGATTTCGATGCTGATCCCAACACAGTTGCCGGGCTTGCCGCCCAAGCCGCGCGACTGGCTAAGGCCGACCTCGTCACTGGCACCGTCGGTGAATTCCCGGAAGTGCAGGGGATCGCCGGAGGCTATATTGCCGAGCATCAGGGGCTCCCGCGCGAGGTGGCCGAGGCGATCGCCGAGCACTATCGTCCGGCTGGGCAGTCAGATCGGCTGCCGACCGGGCCCGTGGCCGTTGCCGTAAGCTTGGCAGACAAGTTCGATACGATCGCCGCGTTCTTCTTGGGAGACATGGCTCCGACGGGATCACGCGATCCCTTCGCCCTTCGCCGCGCCGCCTTGGGTATCCTTCGCCTGGTAATGGAGAAGAGGCTGCGCTTTGGCATTGTCGCGCCCATTCAGTTGGCTGCCAGCGCTCTCGCAGCGCAACTTCTTTCGGAGAGGAGCGATGTTCACGAAGCAAGTGATCTAACGCGACCGGACTTGCGCGAGGTGATCAGCAAGAAGGTGAGCGGCTCCTCGCTGGTTATCATGCGGCTCAACAGCACCAGAGGTGGCGGATACGTCGCCGATCTCGATGCACTTCGTGACATCGTCCGCGACTTTTTCATCGACCGTCTCAAGGTCCAACAACGCGAAGCGGGCGTCCGCCACGACCTCATAGACGCCGTCTTCGCCCTCGGCGGGGAGGACGATCTCGTCCGCCTGCTCGCCCGCGTGCGCGCCCTCCAGGCCTTCGTCGAGACGCCCGAGGGCGCCGATCTCCTCGCCGGCTACAAGCGCGCCGCCAACATCCTCAAGAAGGAGAATTGGGAAGGGGCGTCGCGCGCCCTCTCCACGCCGGGCAGCGACACCATCCCGCAGACCGGCGAGGAGGACCCGCTCGTCCTCGTCGACGATCCCGCGCTCGCCGACGCGGTCGCCGCCTTCGAGGAACGGCATCCGGAACAGGGCACGAACAAAATGCTGTCCTACACGCCCGAAAAAGAGGAAGCTGCCCTGATCGCCGCCCTCGACTCGGCCGAGCAGCGCGCGCGGGCGGCGGTCGCGGCGGAGGATTTCGAAGGGGCGATGGCGGCGCTCGCGTCGCTCCGCGCCCCGGTGGATGCATTTTTCGACAAGGTGACCGTGAATGATCCCGATCCAGCGAAGCGCGAAGCCCGCCTCGATCTCCTCGCCCGCATGCGCGACGCGGTCCACGCCGTCGCCGATTTCTCGCGGATCGAGGGCTGAGCCCCGGCGGGCGCCGGGGGAAACTTCGCTCCGCACGCGGAAGATCATGAACTTCGTGAACTTCGCCTCCGTCCAGACCGGAAGAAGCGCCCGATGACGCGCTACGTCTACCGCTTCGGCGGCGGCGTCTCGGATGGCGCCGGGGCGGATACTCGCGACGCCGAAAACCGTCCGGGGGGCGGTTCGGACGTCAAGAACCTGCTCGGCGGCAAGGGCGCGAACCTCGCCGAAATGGCCTCGATCGGCCTGCCCGTGCCGCCCGGCTTCACCATCTCCACCGAAATGTGCGCGCGTTATTATGCTGAAGGGCGCGCCTTCCCCGAAAGCCTGCGCGCCGAGGTCGCCGACGGCATCGCCCATATCGAGCGGGTGACCGGCAAGCGCTTCGGCGAGCCCGCCGATCCTCTGCTCGTCTCGGTCCGCTCCGGCGCCCGCGTCTCGATGCCGGGGATGATGGACACCGTCCTCAACCTCGGCCTCAACGACGCGACCGTCGAGGGCCTTGCCGCCGTGTCGGGCGATCCGCGCTTCGCCTGGGACAGCTACCGCCGCTTCATCCAGATGTATGCCGACGTCGTGCTCGGCCTCGATCACGGCCGCTTCGAGGAAGCGCTGGAGATCGCCAAGGAGGACAAGGGCGTCGATCTCGACACCGATCTCGACGCCGGCGACTGGCGCCGCCTCGTCGCCGCCTACAAGGCGCTGGTCGAGGAGCTGTGGGGCCGCCCCTTTCCGCAGGACGTGCATGATCAATTGTCGGGCGCGATCGGCGCGGTGTTCGGATCCTGGGAGTCGGACCGCGCCCGGGTCTATCGCCGCCTCAACCACATACCCGGCGAATGGGGCACGGCCGTCACCGTCCAGGCGATGGTGTTCGGAAACATGGGCGAGACCTCGGCCACCGGCGTCGCCTTCACCCGCAATCCCTCGACCGGCGAGCGCGCCTGGTACGGCGAGTATCTGATCAACGCGCAGGGCGAGGACGTCGTTGCCGGCATCCGCACCCCGCAATACCTCACCCGCGCCGCCCGCGAGGCGGCGGGCGCCAAGGCCGCCTCGATGGAAGAATCGATGCCCGAGGTGTTCGCCGAGCTCGCCCGCGTCTTCGCTTTGCTCGAGCGCCACTATCGCGACATGCAGGACATAGAGTTCACCGTCGAGCGCGGTACGCTCTGGATGCTGCAGACCAGGAGCGGCAAGCGCACCGCGCGCGCCGCGCTGCGCATCGCCGTCGACATGGCCGGGGAAGGGCTGATCAGCGAGGAGGAAGCGGTGCTGCGCGTCGATCCCGCCGCGCTCGACCAGCTCCTCCACCCGACGCTCGATCCCGACGCGCCGCGCGAGGTGATCGCCAAGGGGCTCCCCGCCTCGCCGGGCGCGGCCTCGGGCGCCGCCGTGTTCGATGCCGACACCGCCGAGAAGCGCGCCGCCGCCGGCGAGAAGGTCGTCCTCGTCCGCGTCGAGACCAGCCCCGAGGACATTCACGGCATGCACGCGGCGCAGGGCATCCTCACCGCCCGCGGCGGCATGACCAGCCACGCCGCCGTCGTCGCGCGCGGCATGGGGCGGCCGTGCGTGTCGGGCGCGGGCGGCGTGTCGATCGACCTCGCTCGGCGCGTGATGCGGGTCGGCGGGCGCGAGATCGGCGAAGGCGAGGTCGTCACCCTCGACGGCTCGACCGGCGAGGTGATGCTCGGCGAGGTGCCGACCGTGCAGCCCGAGCTGGTCGGCGATTTCGCCGCGCTGATGGTCTGGGCCGATCGGTCGCGGCGCCTCAGGGTGCGCACCAATGCCGAGACGCCGGCCGATTGCCGCACCGCGCGCGAATTCGGCGCCGAAGGGATCGGCCTGTGCCGCACCGAGCACATGTTCTTCGATGCCGGCCGCATCGCCGCCGTGCGCCAGATGATCCTCGCCGAAGACGAAAAGGGGCGCCGCGCCGCGCTCGCCCGCTTGCTCCCCGAGCAGCGCGGCGATTTCGAGCAGATCTTCCGGATCATGGCGGGGCTGCCCGTCACCATCCGCCTGCTCGATCCGCCGCTCCACGAATTCCTCCCCCACAGCGAGGCGGAGTTCGCCGAGGTGGCGGCGGCGGCCGGGGTTGGCGTCGAGCAGCTCCGCCGCCGCGCCGGCGAGCTGCAGGAAGCCAATCCGATGCTCGGCCACCGCGGCTGCCGGCTCGGCATCACCTATCCCGAAATCTACGAGATGCAGGCGCGGGCGATCTTCGAGGCTGCCGTGGCCGTCGCCGCCGACGGCGAGGCGCCGATCCCCGAGGTGATGGTTCCCCTCGTCGGGACGAGCGCGGAGCTCAGGATCATCCGCGCGCTGATCGACCGCACCGCCAAAGCCGTGTTCGAGGAGCGGGGCAGGGGGGTCGACTATCTCGTCGGAACGATGATCGAGCTGCCGCGCGCGGCGCTGCGCGCGGGCGAGATCGCCGGGGAGGCCGAATTCTTCAGCTTCGGCACCAACGACCTCACCCAGACCACTTTGGGCGTCAGCCGCGACGACGCCGCCCGCTTCCTCTCCGTCTATGTCGACAAGGGCATCTTCCCGCGCGACCCGTTCGTGTCGATCGACGAGGACGGGGTGGGCGAGCTCATCGCGCTCGCCGCCGAGCGCGGGCGGGCGGTGAAGCCGGCGCTCAAGCTCGGCATTTGCGGCGAGCATGGCGGCGATCCGTCGTCCATCGCCTTCTGCGAGAAGACCGGCTTGGACTACGTCTCCGCCTCCCCCTACCGCGTCCCCATCGCCAGACTCGCCGCAGCGCAAGCGGCGCTCAGGGCGGGGAAGAGGGGTTAGGAGAAGGCGTCATCCCGGCGAAAGCCGGGACCCAGGAACATCGCGTTCTCCGGAGACGCTTCGGTTCCTGGCCCCGGCTTCCGCTGGGGTGACGAAACGGAAACGGCTCTTTGGAAATGTGAACCGGCCCCCCTGCCTCCCTGCGAGGCGGCAGCCTCGTGGGTAGGGGGACCACCGAAGGTGGTGGAGGGGTAAATAGCCTGGGACGCGGAGGAACGCGCGCGAACCTCCGGCCTTCAGGCGCCTTCCACCCCTCCACCGGCTTCGCCGGTCCCCCTCCCCATCTGCGATGGGGAGGCAGTTCAGAGCGGCCGTTCGTCCCGCCGCCTGGCCTCGTCCCGCGCCGCGGCGTTGCGCAGCGAGTCCATTTCGTGGGCATCCTTCTCGAGCCGGCGGTTCTCCGCCTCCAGCTCTTCCCGGCGGCGTACCTCCTCCTTGTAGCGCCGCTTCCACTTGCCGCCGGCCATCATCGCCATGCCGATGACGAGGCCGAGCACGAAGACGAGCGCGACGACGACCCACTGGTCGAGGGTGAAAGCGGGCACTTCTGTTCCCCTTGCTGACGATATCCGGGGCAAGAAGCGGCGGAGGCGGCGGAATGTTCCGCCTCCGGTCCGGTCACATCAGCGAGTCGGAGATGTCGCAGGCCGCGGGGCCGAGGATGACGATGAACAGCACCGGCAGGATGAACAGGATCAGCGGCACCGTCATGATCGCCGGCAGCCGCGCCGCTTTCTCCTCGGCGCGCATCATCCGCTCGTTGCGGAACTCGGCGGCGAGGACGCGCAGCGCGCTGGCCAGCGGGGTGCCGTATTTCTCGGTCTGGATCATCGTGGTGACGACGCCGCGCACCGCGTCGAGGTCTATGCGGGTGGCGAGATTCTCGAAGGCGGCGCGGCGGTCGGTGAGGAAGCCGAGCTCGATCGAGGTCAAAGCGAATTCGTCGCCGAGCTCGGGATAGGCCTTGCCGAGCTCGCGGGCGACCCGGTTGAAGGCGGCGTCGACGGTGAGGCCGGCCTCGGCGCAGATGACGAGCAGGTCGAGCGCGTCCGGCAGGCCCTTGCGGATGGCGTGGGTGCGCTTGGTGACCTTGTTCTTCAGCCACAGGTCCGGCGCCTTGTAGGCGCCCAGCAGGGTGCCCGCGACGAGCCCGTATTTCTTGACTGCCCCCCATTCGGGAAACCAGTCGAGAATGTAGACGCCGACGATGACGATCGTGCCGAGCAGGATCGGGAGGACGAGGCGCGCGAAGATGACGACGAAGGCGAGATCCTTGGAGCGGATGCCGGCCTGCATCAGCCGCTTCTGCGCCTTCTCGACCTGCTCCGCCTGGAGCATCTTCAGCGAGCCGAGCAGGCCGCGCACCTTGTCGGCCATCTCGTTCTTGTTGGTGATGTTGCGCCGCCGCTTGGACGAGGAGGCGACGATGCCGGCCTTGAGCTGGTCGCGCCGCTCGTTCAGCGCCTTGACGCGCTTGGCCATCGGATCCTTGACGGTCGTCGCCGCGTAGATGGCGACGAGCACGGCGAAGGTCGCGACGGCCGACATGAACGTCGCCACCATCACCACGTCGATGCCGAGGATCGTCGGGCCGCTTGCAGGTGCCATGGTCGGTTCCGCTCCTCTCAGACTTCGAAGTCGACCATCTTGGCCATGATGAACACGCCGATGCCCATCCACACGAGCCCGCCGCCGCCGGCGATCATCAGCCGCTCGTCGACGAAGAAATTCTGCATGTACTGGCCGTTGATGAACCAGATCAGCAGGAAGACGATGAAGGGCAGCGAGCCGACGATCCAGGCCGAGGCCTTGGATTCCGAGGACATCGCCTTGATCTTGAGCTTCATCGCCGCGCGCTTGCGCAGCACGTCGGCGAGGTTGGCGAGCGTCTCGGCGAGGTTGCCGCCGGTCTCGCGCTGGATCGCCAGGGTGATGACGAAGAACTGGAATTCGGGCGTGCCGAGCCGGTCGGCCGAATCCTGCAGCGCCGCCTCCATCGTACGGCCGATCTTCATCTTGTCGACGACGGTGCGGAATTCCTCGGCGATCGGCCCCGGCACCTCGTCCGCGACGACGCCCAGAGTCTCCGAGATCGGCAGGCCCGAGCGCAGGCCGCGGACCATCAGCTCGATGGCGTCGGGGAACTTGCTGGTGAACTGGGCGACGCGCCGCTTGATCAGCTTGCCGACGACGAAGTGGGGCAGGCCGATGCCGATGAACAGACCGTGCAGAAGGCCGCGCTGGCCAGCCCGCAGGTGCAGAAATGGCTG
>JBKBVA010000151.1:0-6706 GCA_046289665.1 Allosphingosinicella sp. | reverse complement strand
CGCAGCGGCGAGTTCGAGACCATCCGCGTCGGCCGCAGCCCCCATGGCATCTTCGTGCATCCCCGCCGTGCGGAACGGAACTAGGCGCGCGCTCCTGCTCGTCCTCGCCGGCTGCGGCGCGCGCGAGCCGCTGCAGCCGGCGGCGGGCGAGACCATGCCTCCGGCCCCGGCGCTCGCCGCGGAGCCGCCCACCACCCAGGAGCTGCTGACGCCGCCGCCCATCGCGCGGCCGGACCGGCAGGACGACAGCCTGCGCCGTTCCGAGGAGCGGGAGGACGACCGGTTCGACCTTCCGCCGACCGGCTGACGCGCGGCGCCGGGCAGAACAGAGAGTCAAGAATGAAGACAATCCGCAAGGCGGTGTTCCCCGTCGCCGGCCTCGGGACCCGCTTCCTCCCCGCCACCAAGGCGATCCCGAAGGAGATGCTCACCCTCGTCGACCGGCCGCTCATCCAGTACGCCGTCGAGGAAGCCCTGGAAGCCGGGATCGAGCAGATCATCTTCGTCACCGGCCGCGGCAAGACCGCGCTCGAGGACCATTTCGACATCGCCTACGAGCTCGAGGCGACGATGAAGGCGCGCGGCAAGTCGCTCGACATCCTCGAAAGCACGCGCATGCCCGCCGGATCGGTGGTCTCGGTGCGCCAGCAGGAGCCGCTCGGCCTCGGCCACGCCGTCTGGTGCGCGCGCGACATCGTCGGCGACGAGCCCTTCGCGGTGTTCCTGCCGGACGAGGTGATGGTCGGATCGCCCGGCTGCATGAAGCAGATGGTCGACGCCTATTCCGAGGTCGGCGGCAACATCGTCGCGGCGCTCGAAGTGCCCGAGGACGAGACCCACAAATATGGCGTCATTGATCCGGGCGAGACGAAGGGCCGGCTCACCGAGATCCGAGGCTTGGTCGAGAAGCCCGCGCCCGGCACCGCGCCGTCGCGGCTGATGCTGCCCGGCCGCTACATCCTCCAGCCCGAAGTGATGGAGGTGCTCGGCACCGTCGGCCGGGGCGCCGGCGGCGAGATCCAGCTCACCGACGCGATGGCCGAGCTGATCGGCAAGCAGCCCTTCCACGGCTTCGCCTTCGAGGGCGAGCGCCACGATTGCGGGCACAAGCTCGGCTTCATCATCGCCAATCTCGCGCTCGGGCTGCGTCAGGACGATGTCGCCCCCGCCCTGCGCGACTATCTGGCGCGCCTGGGGTGAGCGCCCGGGCGGTCCTCGCCGGCGACGGGCCGGTGCGGGACGTGCCGCTCGACGCGGCCGCGGCCTATGACGGTCCCGGCTTCGTCTGGATCCATCTCGAAAACGGCGACCGGTCCAGCCTCGTCGGCGCGGCCGGCGGCGACATTCCCGATGTCGCGGCGAGCGCGCTGGTCGCCACCGAGACCCGGCCACGCTGCGACCGGATCGAGGACGGGGCGCTGATCAACCTGCGCGGCCCGGCGGCGGCGGAGCTCGACGATTCGGACCGCTTGGTGTCGATCCGCCTCTGGGCGCGGCAGGGCAGGGTCAACAGCGTCAGCCGCCGCCCGCTGGTCGCCACCGCGGAGGTGGCGGCGCAGATGGAGGCGGGCCGCATCCTCGACCCCGGCGATCTCGTCGCCGCTTATGCGCGGGCGATCTCGAAGGAACTCGATCCGCAGGTGGCCGAGCTCGGGGACCAGCTCGACGATTGCGAGAGCGGCCTCGACGATCCGCGCACGCTCTACCGCCTGCGCACGCAGATCGCCCGCATCCGCTCCGAGGCGATCGCCTTCCGCCGTTTCGTCGCGCCGAACCGGGACGCGCTCGCCACCCTCGCCGCGCTCGAGGTGGCATGGCTGGCCGAGGAGGACCGGCTCCACATCCGCGAGGCCGCCGACCGCTTCGCCCGCATGACCGAGGAGCTGGAAGCGGTGCGCGAGCGCGCGGCCCTGCTCCACGAGCAGCTCACCGACCTGCGCGGCGAGCAGATGGAGACGCGGGCCCTGCTCATCTCGATCGTCGCCTTCATCTTCCTGCCGCTGACCTTCATCACCGGCCTGCTCGGCATGAACGTCGAGGGCATACCCTATGCGCAGGAGCCCTGGGCCTTCTGGGGCGTCGTCGGCTTCTGCGTCGCGGTCGGCGCGGTAGTGCTCGGCTGGTTCACCTGGAAGCACTGGCTGCGGCGGTAGGCGCCGGCGCGGACGCCTGGCCCCGCCGCCTGTCGAATCAACCCCCGAACCGATCCCTGAGCTTCAGCATAGCCAGCGCCGCCTTCGCCGCCTCGCCGCCTTTGTCCTTCTCGGTGCGGCGCGCGCGGGCGAGGGCCTGGGCTTCGTCCTCGACGGTGAGGATGCCGTTGCCGATGGCGAGGCCGTCGAGGGTCAGCGCCATCAGGCCGCGGGCGCTTTCCAGCGCGACGATCTCAAAGTGGAAGGTCTCGCCGCGGATGACCACGCCCAGAGCGACGAAGGCATCGTAGCCGCCGCGCTCCGCCGCCAGCGCGATGGCAGCGGGGATTTCGAGCGCGCCGGGGACGGTGATCGTCTCGTGGGCGTGCCCGGCCTGCTCGATCGCGGCGCGGGCGCCTTCGAGGAGGAGGTCGTTGAGATGCTCGTAGAAGCGCGCCTCGACGATCAGGATCTTCGCCACGTCAGTCCTCCGTCGGGATCGGCCGCTCGCCGACGATCTTGAGCCCGTAGCCCGACAGGGCGACCGGCGTGTGGTGGGTGTTGGTGAGGAGGATCATGTCGTGGACGCCCAGCGCCGAGAGGATCTGCGCGCCGCCGCCATAGTCGCGCAGCTGGTCCATGTCCTTGACCTCGCCCTTGCCGGCGCGGACGTTGAGCGCGGCGGAGATGGCGTCCGGGGTCGAACGGGTGAGGACCACGATCACGCCCGCCCCTTCGTCGCCGATGATCTTCATCGCGCCCTTCAGCAGCGCGCCGCGGGCATCGGCCTCGCCGAACATGTCGGTGAGGAGGTTGAGCTGGTGCATCCGGACGAGCGTGGGCCTGGCCGGATCGATCGCGCCCTTGACGAGGGCGACCTGCTCGGTGCCGGACGCCTTGTTGAGGAAGCTCTTCATCGTCCAGCTGCCGCCCCAGCGGCTCTCGAACGGCGCCTCGGCGGTCTGCTCGACGAGATGGTCCTTCTGCAGCCGGTAGGAGATGAGGTCGCGGATCGTGCCGATCTTGAGGCCGTGGAGCTGGGCGAAGGCGACGAGGTCGTCCATACGCGCCATCGTCCCGTCCTCGCGCATGATCTCGCAGATCACGCCGGACGGGTTGAGGCCGGCGAGGCGGGAGATGTCGACCGCGGCCTCGGTATGGCCGGCGCGGATCAGCACGCCGCCCTCGCGCGCAACCAGCGGGAAGACGTGGCCGGGCGTGACGATATGCTCCGGCCCCTTGGACGCGTCGATGGCGACGGAGATGGTCCGCGCCCGGTCGGCCGCGGAGATGCCGGTGGTGACCCCTTCCTTCGCTTCGATCGAGGTGGTGAAGGCGGTTTCGTGCCGCGTGCCGTTGTGGCGGCTCATCAGCGACAGGCCGAGCTGCTCGACCCGGCTCCTGGCGAGCGCCAGGCAGATGAGGCCGCGGCCGTGCCGGGCCATGAAGTTGATCGCGTCGGGCGTCGCCATCTGGGCGGGGATGACGAGATCGCCCTCATTCTCCCGGTCCTCGTCGTCGACCAGGATGAACATGCGCCCGTTGCGCGCCTCGTCGATCAGCTCTTCGGGCGAGGAGAGAAAGCCGCGTTCCATCAGCGCCGAAGCTCCAGCATGCGCCCGATATAGCGGGCGAGGACATCGATCTCGATGTTGAGCGGCCGTCCGGCCGCGATGCCGTCGAAGGTGGTCTGCGCGGCCGTATGGGGAATGATGTTGACCGTGAAGCGGACGCCTTCGCTGATCGGCTCGACCTCGTTCACGGTCAGCGACACGCCGTCGAGCGCGACCGAGCCCTTGGGCGCGATATAGCCTTCGAGCGCCTGGGGAGCGATGACGGCGACGCGCAGCGAGCCGCCCACTTCGCTCGCCGCCTCGACGGTGCCGACCGCGTCGACATGACCCGTGACGATATGGCCGCCGAGTTCGTCCCCGAGGCGCAGCGCGCGCTCCAGGTTGAGGCGATTGCCCTCGCGCCACAGGCTCGTGGCGGTGCGGGCGAGCGTCTCTTCGGAGACGTCGACGGCGAACCAGTCATCGCCCTTGTCGACGACGGTGAGGCAGACGCCCGAGCAGGCGATGGAGGCGCCGAGCGCCACCTCCGCCATGTCGTATCCGCAGGCGATGCGCAGGCGCAGGTCGCCCTTCTGCTCCGCCGCCACGATGCGGCCCACGTCGGTGATGATCCCGGTAAACATCGGCGCCCTTCAAATGCCGCTTCGATCGCGCTCGTAGACTTCCAGCCGGTCGATTCCAAGCATCTCGCTTCCCGTCAGCCGCCAGCGCCGGTGCGCGTCGGCGAGAGCGGTGAGGCCTATGTAGCCGACGGAGGACTTGCCCTCGCCGATCAGGATCGGGGCGCGGTAGATGAGCAGGCGGTCGACGAGGTCGGCGGTGAGGAAGGCGGAGGCGGTGGCGGAGCCGCCCTCGACGAGCAGATCGTTGACGTCATGGAGGCCGAACACGTCCTCCGGCGCCGACAGGCGGGTCCAGCCCTCCACCGGCTCCCGGCGGGTGAGGAGCGCGCGGCGGGGCGAGCGGTCCTCGAGCCCGGGCAGGCGCACGTCGAGCCGCGGCCTGTCGGCTTCATAGGTGCCGCGGCCGACCAGGATCATATCGGTGCGCGCGCGTTCGAGATGGACGTGGCGGCGCGCATCCTCGCCGGTGATCCACTTGCTCTCGCCGGAGGGCAAGGCGATCTTGCCGTCGAGCGACATTGCGAGCTTCAGCGTGACGTAGGGGCGGCCGATCCGGATGCGGGTGAGGAAGCCGGCCATCGAGCGCGCCGCGGCCTCGGCGCCGGTGCCGACCTCGACATCGATGCCGGCCGCCCGGATGCGGGCGAGGCCCGCGCCGGCGGTGCGCGGGTCGGGATCGACGATCGCGGCGACGACCCGGCCGAGGCCGGCCGCGACGATCGCGTCGGCGCAGGTCGGGCCCCTGTGGCTGCGGTGCGCGCAGGGCTCGAGGCTCGTATAGAGGGTAGCGCCGCGGGCTTTCTCCCCCGCTTCGGCGAGCGCCGCCGCTTCGGCGTGCGGCCGCCCGCCCGGCTGGGTCGCGCCGCGTCCGACGACCTCGCCGTCCCGGACGATCACGCAGCCGACATTGGGGTTGGGCGCAGTGGTGCCCCGCGCTCGCTCGCCGAGCGCGGTCGCGGCCTCCATCCAGCGTGCGTCGTCGCTCAAATGCCGAGCTTCTTCAGCCTGTCGTCGAGCTTCTTGAAATCTTCCTGCCGCGCTTTCTGCGCCTTTTCCTTGTTGGCCTGGCGGACCTTGGCCTCGGCCATGATCTCGGCGTCGGTGCGGTCGGCGGGCCAGCTCTCGGCATAGATGAGCTGCGGGCCCGGCGCGATGTTGGTCCGGCCGTCCTTGAGGAAGAGGAGAATGAGCGCGATCGGCATCGCGATGGCGAGCGCGGCGGCGAGCAGATGGTGCGGGCTGCGCTGGCCTGCAAAGGCGCGGATGTCGGCCCAGAGGGCGCGGGGCGAGGAGGGGCGGGGAAGCGGCATGCGCCCAAGATAAGCGCTCACCGCCCCCCGCGCCAGTGCCGGGAGGACCGGCCCCTAGTCCGGCAGCTCCCAGCGTATCGCGCTGCTGACCGTGTCGGTGGTCGGCTTGCCGTCGCTGCCCCGCGCGGGCGTGAAGCGGGCGCGCCGCTGCATGATCCGGCACGTCGCCTCGTCGAGGACGCGGGAGCCGCTCGTCTGGGTGACGGTACACGCGCTCACCCGGCCGTCGGGCGCGACGGTGAGGCGGAAGCGGGTGGTGCCTTCATCCTCGCTGCGCAGCGCCGCCGCCGGATAGTCGTCGTTCGACACGTAGGAAGCGAGGTTCGCCTTGGCGCGCGCCGCCTCGACCTTCTTCGGCGGGGCCGGCTGCGGCGGCGGCGGCGCGGGAAGGACCGGCACATCCGCCACCGGCGCCCGCACGATCGGCGGGAGCGGATCGAACTTCGTGGTGGTCGAGAGGTCGATCTGCGTCGGCGGGGTCGGAACGATCGGCGGCGGCACAAACGGCACCGAGGGCGCCCGCGGCAGCTCCACCTTGAGCGGCGGGTCCTCGACCGGCGGGGGCGGCGGGGGCGGCGGCACCGGAATCGAGGTCACGACCGTCGGCCCCTGGCGGACGATCGATTCGACGTCGATCTTCGACAGGGCCAGCGCGCCGATCGCGGCGCCGTGCATCAGGACGACGATGGTGAGGGCGGTCGGGCTGCCCTTTCTCGGCTGGTGGAATGCTCCTTCCGGCATGGTCTCTCTCCTTGATTCGCCGTCGTTGCGGCCTGTGCGAGATGTTACCTCATCACATAATGATATACTATATCGTAAAGCGGGAGAAGTGGTTTTGTTCCAGCCGGATGCGGCAGCGGCCGAGGCGCAGGTAAGTCGGGTAGGGACGGCCGCGCGCCGGCGCGGCTCGGCGGCGTCAGCCCGCCGCGGCGCGGAGGCGGGAGACGGCTTCGTCGCGGCCGATCAGCGGGAGCAGCGCCGCCATTTCGGGCCCGCTGTCGCGGCCGGTCAGCGCGCGGCGCAAAGGCAGGAACAGCGCCTTGCCGGAGCGCCCGCTGCCCGCCTTC
>JBKBVA010000150.1:0-6724 GCA_046289665.1 Allosphingosinicella sp. | reverse complement strand
GGCGCAGTGCCCTTCACCCGATGAGATCCCGGCCTTCGCCGGGACGACGATCTAAACCCCGCACGGCGGGGACGGAGATTTCAAATGCCCAAAGTCCTGATTTCCGATCAGATGGATCCCAATGCCGCCGAGATCTTCCGCGCCAACGGCGTCGAGGTCGACGAGAAGCCCGGCCTTTCGAAGGAAGAGCTCAAGGCGATCATCGGCGACTATGACGGCCTCGCCATCCGCTCCGCCACCAAGGTGACCAGGGACGTGCTCGAGGCGGCGACGAACCTCAAGGTCGTCGGCCGCGCGGGCATCGGCGTCGACAATGTCGATATCCCCGCGGCCTCGGCGAAGGGCGTGGTGGTGATGAACACCCCGTTCGGCAATTCGATCACCACCGCCGAGCATGCCATCGCCCTGATGTTCGCCCTCGCCCGCGAGCTGCCGGAGGCGGACGCCTCCACCCAGGCCGGCAAGTGGGAGAAGAACCGCTTCATGGGCGTCGAGCTCACCAACAAGACGCTCGGCCTGATCGGCGCCGGCAATATTGGATCGATCGTCGCCGACCGCGCGCTCGGCCTCAAGATGAAGGTGATCGCCTACGATCCCTTCCTCACCCCCGAGCGCGCGGTCGACCTCGGCATCGAGAAGGTGGAGCTGGACGATCTGCTCGCCCGGGCCGACTTCATCACCCTCCACACGCCGCTCACCGACCAGACCCGCAACATCCTGTCGCGCGAGAACATCGCGAAGACGAAGAAGGGCGTGCGGATCATCAACTGCGCCCGCGGCGGCCTCATCGACGAGGCGGCGCTGAAGGACGCGCTGGAGAGCGGTCACGTCGCCGGCGCGGCGCTCGACGTCTTCGTCGAGGAGCCGGCGAAGGCGAATCCGCTGTTCGGCACGCCCGGCTTCGTCGCCACCCCCCATCTCGGCGCCTCGACGACCGAAGCGCAGGTCAACGTCGCGATCCAGGTCGCCGAGCAGATGAGCGAATATCTGACCCGCGGCGGCGTCACCAACGCGCTGAACGTCCCCTCCCTCTCGGCCGAGGAGGCGCCGAAGCTCAGGCCCTACATGGCGCTCGCCGAAAAGCTCGGCTCGCTCGTCGGCCAGCTCGCGCACGGCTCGCTCGCCGGCCTGTCGATCGAGACCGAAGGCGCGGCGGCCGAGCTCAACATGAAGCCGATCACCGGCGCCGTCCTCGCCGGCTTCATGCGCGTCCATTCGGATACGGTGAACATGGTCAACGCGCCCTTCCTCGCCCGCGAGCGCGGACTCGACGTGCGCGAGATCCGCCACGACCGCGAAGGCGTCTACCACACCCTGCTGCGCGTCTCGGCGATGACGGAGAGCGGCGAGCGCACCGTCGCCGGCACGCTGTTCGGCAACGAAGCGCCGCGCCTCGTGGAGATCTTCGGGATCAAGGTCGAGGCCGAGCTCGAGGGCGAGATGATCTACATCGTCAACGAGGACGCGCCCGGCTTCATCGGCCGCCTCGGCTCGCTGCTCGGCGAAGCCGGGGTCAATATCGGCACCTTCCACCTCGGCCGCCGCGCGGCGGGCGGCGAGGCGGTGGCCCTCGTCTCGGTCGACGGCCATGTCGGGGACGCGCTGGTCGAGCGCCTTCAGGCGCTGCCGGGCGTCAAGCGCGTGAAGGCGCTGCGGTTTTAATCTGCCTCCCCATCGCAAGATGGGGAGGGGGACCAGCGAAGCTGGTGGAGGGGTAGAGGGCAAAGGATTCTGGAGGATCGCGCGCGAACCGCGTCACCCCTCCGCCCTTTACCCCTCCACCACCCTTCGGGTGGTCCCCCTCCCCACGAGCTGCCGCTCGCAGGGAGGCAGGGTAGACGCCGCCCGTCGCCACCCCTAGACGCTCCCCGTCTCAAACCGAGGAATAGACTTTGGCCAACGTCACCGTGATCGGCGCCCAGTGGGGCGACGAGGGCAAGGGCAAGATCGTCGACTGGCTGTCGAGCCGCGCCGACGTCGTCGTTCGCTTCCAGGGCGGCCACAATGCCGGCCACACCCTGGTCGTCGGCGATCAGGTCTACAAATTGTCGCTGCTGCCGTCGGGCATCGTCCGGGGCTCGCTGTCGGTGATCGGCAACGGCGTCGTGCTCGATCCCTGGGCGCTCAAGGCCGAGGTCGAGAAGCTGACCGCGCAGGGCGTCTCGGTGACGCCCGAGACGCTGCAGATCGCCGACACCTGTCCGCTGATCCTTCCCTTTCACCGCGACCTCGACGCGCTGCGCGAGGACGCGTCAGGCCAGGGCAAGATCGGCACCACCCGCCGCGGAATCGGCCCGGCCTATGAGGACAAGGTCGGACGCCGCGCGATCCGCGTCTGCGACCTCGCCCATCTCGGCCAGCTCGGCCCGCAGATCGACCGCCTCTGCGCCCATCACGACGCGCTGCGCGCCGGCTTCGGCGAGCCGCCGATCGACCGCGCCCGGCTCGAATCGGACCTCGCCGGCATCGCCGATTTCGTCCTCCAGTTCGCCTCCCCGGTCTGGCTCACCCTCAACGCCGCCAAGGCCCGCGGCGACCGCATCCTGTTCGAGGGCGCGCAGGGCGTGCTGCTCGATGTCGACCACGGTACCTATCCGTTCGTCACCTCGTCCAACACCATCGCCGGCACCGCGGCGGGCGGCAGCGGCCTCGGCCCGTCCGCGGCCGGCTTCGTGCTCGGCATCGTCAAGGCCTACACCACCCGCGTCGGTGCCGGCCCCTTCCCGACCGAGCTGGAGGACGAGATCGGCCAGCGCCTTGGCGAGCGCGGGCGGGAATTCGGCACCGTCACCGGGCGCAAGCGCCGCTGCGGCTGGTTCGACGCCGTGCTGGTCCGCCAGGCCTGCGCGGTGTCCGGCGTCACCGGCGTCGCGCTGACCAAGCTCGATGTGCTCGACGGGCTCGACGAGATCCGCATCTGCACCGGCTATCGGCTCCGCGGCGAGACCCTCGACCACCTCCCCGCCCACGCCGCTGACCAAGCCGCGGTGGAGCCGGTCTACGAGACCATGCCGGGCTGGGCGGAGTCGACCGCCGGCGCCCGCAGCTGGGCGGATCTGCCCGCCCAGGCGATCAAGTACATCCGGCGGGTTGAGGAACTTTGCTGCTGCTCCGTCGCTTTGGTTTCGACCAGCCCGGAGCGCGAGGACACGATTCTGGTGCGCGATCCCTTCGCCGACTGAGCGGCCTCGCGGCGCAACCACACGGACCACCGATGACGACCAGAGACGCAACCAGCCTCCTGCCCCGTAGCGGGGAGACGCCGGTGATCGGCGCCGAGGGGCGTTCGTGGCGCGACTGGGCGGCCCTGCTCGGCCTCGGCGCGGTGACCTGGCCGTGGCTGCTCAAGAGCCTCTATGGCGGCACCAAGCAGGCCAAGAGGGCGTTGCTCGACCGGCTCGACCTGCCCCGCGACGCGCTCCCCAACCTCGGCGCGTGGAAGGCCGATACCGGCCTCCTCACCCTCGTCGCGGAGCATATCCTCGAGCACAAGCCGAAGCTGGTCGTGGAGTTCGGCACCGGCGCCTCCACCCTGGTCATCGCGCGGGCGCTGGAGAAGGCCGGCGGCGGCACGTTGATCAGCTTCGAGCAGCATGCCGATTTCGTCGAGGCGACGGCGAAGTGGCTGGGCGATTACGGCCTCTCGGCGGACCTGCGGGCCGTCCCGCTGCGCCCGTCGCCGGACGGCTGGCCGGGCCTGTGGTATGACCACGGACGGCTCCCCGACGGCATCGGGCTGATGCTGATCGACGGGCCGCCCTGGACGATCCACCCGATGACGCGCGGCGCCGCCGCCTCCCTGTTCGACCAGATCGCGCCGGGCGGCACGGTGATGCTCGACGATGCCGCCCGCCCCGGCGAGCGCCTCGTCGCCCGCCGCTGGCGAAAGGCGCATCCGGATTTCCGCTTCGCGCTGTGGAAGGGCGGCACCAAGGGCACTTTGATCGGCCGCAAGGAAGGCGCGCCCGTCTAGGCGGTCGGCGCCTTCCGGAAGCTGTCCGGCGCCGCCCCCTCGGCGTCCTCCACCTCGACCCGATCGACCCGCGCCGCCGGCGGCCCCTCGCGGCAGCGCGCGATCAGCGCCTCCACCGCCTCGGCGCTGCCGAACAACAGCGCCTCGACGCTCCCATCGTGCCGGTTGCGCACCCAGCCGCGCACCCCCAGCGCCTCGGCCTGCTCCACCGTCCAGTTGCGGAAGAACACGCCCTGCACGCGCCCGTGGATGCGGAGTCGGCGGCCGACCATCGTCTGCCTCAGGTGGTGGCGATGTCCGGGGCGTCTTCGGCCTTCATGCCGACGACGTTGTAGCCGGCGTCGACATGGTGGATCTCGCCGGTCACTCCCGACGCGAGGTCGGAGAGCAGGTACAGGCCAGCGCCGCCGACATCGTCGATGGTTACGTTGCGGCGGAGCGGCGAATTATATTCGTTCCACTTGAGGATGTAGCGGAAGTCGCCGATGCCGCTCGCCGCCAGCGTCTTGATCGGCCCGGCCGAGATGGCGTTGACGCGGATGTTCTCGGGGCCGAGGTCCATGGCGAGATATTTGACGCTGGTCTCCAGCGCCGCCTTGGCGAGGCCCATCACATTGTAGTGCGGGATGACCTTCTCGGCCCCGTAATAGGTCAGCGTCACCAGCGAGCCGCCATTCGGCATCATCGCACGCGCGCGGCGGGCGACGGCGGTGAAGCTGTAGGCGGAGATGTTCATCGACATCAGGAAGTTCTCGAGGCTGGTGTCGACATATTTGCCGCGCAGCTCGTTCTTGTCGGAGAAGCCAATGGCGTGGACGACGAAGTCGATCGTCTCCCACCGCGCCTTCAGTTCGTCGAAGGCGCGGTCGAGGTCGGCCATGTCGGACACGTCGCATTCGATGAGGAAATCGGAGCCGAGCTGCTCGGCGAGCGGCCCCACCCGCTTCATCAGCGCTTCGCCCTGATAGGAGAAAGCGAGCTCGGCGCCCTGCTCGGCAAGCTTCCTGGCGATGCCCCAGGCGAGCGACTTGTCGTTGGCCAGGCCCATGATCAGGCCGCGTTTCCCGCGCATCAATCCGGTCATTCGTTGCTTTCCCGCTGCTTTGGCTGTTCGCCTTCCTTTAGGTCCTCTTCGGGCACTTCGGCTAGTGCGGCGTTGAGCTCGGCGCCGATCACCACGCCCAGGCCGATGATGAAGAAGAAGATGAGGGCGATGATCACGCCGGCGAGGCTGCCGTAGGTGAGGTCGTAGCTGCCGATGCTGGACAGGACGACCGGCAGCAGCGCCGTCGTCGCCAGCCACCACATGGTGACGAAGGCCGGGCCCGGCCATTTGTGGCATTCGCGGGTGCGGTAGCGCTTCGGCGTCAGGATGTAGAAGATGATGTAGAGCGCCCCGAACAGCATGAGCCCCGGCACGACGCGGAACAAGGCGAGCAGCCCGACCAGGTCCTCGGCGCCGGGCACCAGCGAAACCATGAACTTCTGGACGCCCGACAGCACCACCGAGACGCTGAAGGCGATCATCGCGATCACCACCGCGCCGATGATCATGCCGACCGAGCCCAGCCGATACTCCCAGAAGGGCCGGCTGAACGTCACGCCATAGGCGCGGCGGATGATGTCGCGGATCGTCTCGATGAAGCTGCCGGTCGTCCACAGGCCGACCAGCGCGCCGAGCCACAGCAGGCCGCCGGTGCGGGCGGTCAGCACGTCGCCGATCGGCTTCTTGAGCACTTCGGCCACGTCGCGCGGCATCGTCTGGAGGATGCCGTTCACCGCCGCCAGCCCCTCCTCGGTCTGGCCGAACACCCGCGCCACCGCCGCCGCGACGATCACGAAGGGGAAGATGGAAAGCAGCGCCAGATAGGCGAGGTTGCCGGCGTGGATGAAGCCGTCATTGTAGACGCCGACCGCCACCCGCTTGATCACCTCGAACGGATACTGGCCGGGCTTCATCCGGCTGCGGATCCGGCCGAACCTGGCGCGCGCCTTGGCGATTCGCTGGCGCCGCGCTTCGGGCGATTCGGGGGAGATGTTCTGCACGAAAGGTTTAGACGCCCAACCCCGCTCTCGGGTTTCCACGGCCCTTGCCGCTCCAGCTCTCGACGAAGCCGCGCAGCGCCGCGTCGTCGGCCGGAATGTCGACCATCAGCGTGACCAACTGGTCGCCGCGCTGGCCGTTCTTGCCGGTGAAGCCCTTGCCCTTGAGCCGCAGCGTCTTGCCCGACGAGGAGCCCTTCGGAACGCTCAGCATGACGGGTCCGTCGACCGTCGGCACCTTGACCTTCGCGCCGAGTACCGCCTCGTCGAGGCTGACCGGCAGGTCGAGTCGGATGTTGTCGCCGTCTCGCACGAAGAAGCGGTGCGGCTGGATCGAGATGGTGACGATCGCGTCGCCATTGCCGCCCGGGCCCGGCTGCCCCTGTCCGGCGAGGCGGATCTTGGTTCCTTCCTCGACCCCCTTGGGAAGCTTGATCGCCACGGTCTTGCCGCCCGACAGCGTCACGCGCTGCTCGTTGAGCGCCGCCGCATCCTCGAACGAGACCGGCAGGCGGTAGGCGATGTCGGCGCCCTTGGGCGGTGCCCGCCGCCCGCCGAACCCGCCGAAGCCGCCGCCCCCGCCGGGGGCGGTGGAGGAAAAGGCGATCAGGTTGCCGGGCGTGACGGGCAGACCGCCCGCGGGCGCAGGGCCAGCGGGCGGTGGGGCGGCGCTCGCCGGCGCGGCGGGCGCGGCGGGGTCGGCCGGCT
>JBKBVA010000014.1:0-20079 GCA_046289665.1 Allosphingosinicella sp. | reverse complement strand
TTCTTCATGGTCCAGGCCGCGCGGCCGCACCTCAAGGAAGGCTCGGCGATCGTCAACTGCACGTCGGTGACGATGTACAAGGGCGCGGACAACCTGCTCGATTATTCGGCGACCAAGGGCGCGATCACCGCCTTCACCCGCTCGCTGTCGGAAAACCTCGTCGACGACGGCATCCGCGTCAACGCGGTGGCGCCGGGGCCGATCTGGACGCCGCTCAACCCGTTCGGCGGCAAGCCGCCCGAGGAGATACCCGACTTCGGCAAGAGCACGCCGATGGGGCGGCCGGGCCAGCCCAACGAGGTGGCGCCGAGCTTTCTGTTCCTCGCCTGCGAGGATTCGCGCTACATGTCGGGCCAGGTCCTCCACCCCAATGGCGGGATGATCGTAAACGGGTGAGGCCGCCCCCTGCACCGTGCCGCAAATCGTGCTATGGCCCGCGCGGAAGCGAGGAAGGGAGCCGATGCTGAAGACGATTGCGGGCGTCGCGGCGGGAATCGTGGCGGCGGTCGCGGCCATCCTGCTGGTCCAGTTCGTCGGCCACGCCGTCTATCCGGCGGGCGAGGTCGACTTTCGCGACCGCGAAGCGGTCTCGGCGATGATCCGGTCGCTGCCGGTGGGCGCCCTCCTCTTCGTCGCCGCCGCCTGGTTCACGGGCGCGCTGGCCGGCGGCGCGGTCGCGGCGTGGATCAGCGGCCGGCGCTGGACGGCCTGGCTGGTCGGCGCGGTCGTCGCGCTGATGGCGGTCGTCAACATCTTCACCTATCCGCATCCCGCCTGGATGCAGATCGCCGCGATCGTCGCCCCGGCGCTCGGCGGGATCGTCGCCGGGCACCTGGCGGGCCGGCGCCCGCGGCCAGCGGGGGAGCGCCTGTGAAGTCCTGCTCCTCGTTCCGCGAATTCTGGCCTCATTATCTGCGCGAGCACAGCCGCCCCGGCACCCGCGCGCTCCATTATGCCGGCACCAGCCTCGTCGTCCTGATCGCGATCGGCGCCGCGCTGACCGGACGGTGGTGGCTGCTCGCGCTGCTGCCGGTCGCCGGCTACGGCTTCGCCTGGGCGAGCCACGCCGCGGTCGAGCGCAACCGGCCCGCCACCTTCACCTACCCGCTCTGGTCGCTGGCCGCCGATTTCCGCATGTGGTGGCTGTGGCTGACCGGCCGGATCGGGCGCGAGCTCGACGCGGCCGGCGTGACGCGCGAGGAGGACCGCCGCCATGGCTGACGAGGGGCTCGACCGGCTGCTGATGAAGCTGCGCGCGCGCGACGTGCTGGACGGGGAGGAAGAAAAGGTCCTTCGCGCCTCGGTCGACGCGGTCCACGATCTCCCGCCGGGCAAGCTGATCGTGCGGGCCGGCACCCCGCTCAGCAGCTGCACCCTGCTCTACGACGGCTATGTCTGCCGCTTCCGCGACCTCGCCGACGGGCAGCGCCAGATCATGGAGGTCCACGTCCCGGGCGACTTCCTCGACCTGCACAGCTTCCTGCTGAAGCAGCTCGAGCACAATGTCGGAACAATGACCAAGGTGCGCTATGCGAGCGTGCCGCACGAGGCGATCCGCCGCATCACCGAGGAGCACCCGCACCTCGCGCGGATGCTGTGGTTCTCCACCCTGCTCGACGCCGCCATCCACCGGGAGCGCATCCTCTCGGTCGGCCGGCGCAGCGCCGTGGCGCGGATCGCGCACCTGTTCTGCGAGCTCTACGTGCGGCTCGGCATCGTCGGCCTCACCGACGGGGAAAGCTACCGGCTGCCGCTCACCCAGACGGACCTCGCCGACGCGACCGGCCTCACCTCGGTGCACGTCAACCGGATGCTGAAGAAGCTGCGCGACGACGGGCTGATGACCTTCCGCGGCGGCGAGGCGACGATCCACGACTGGGAGCGGCTGCAGCGCGTCGCCGAGTTCAGCCCCGCTTATCTGTATCTGGAGCGGCGGCCGCGCTGACCGGCGGCGCCTAGAGGTCCCGGATTTCGAAGTCTTCCCGCGCCAGCATCCGCTCGGCGAGCATCGAGCGGTGGCAGCCGGCCGCCTCGCGTTCGTAGCAGAGCAGGGCGGCGCGACTCTCGGCGGCGGCGGCGAGGGCCTGCTCCATCGCCAGCGCCGCCTCGGGCGTGTCGAGCTGCCCGGCATAGATGGCGCGCATCTCCGCCACCCGTCCGGCGCGGGCCGCGGCGCGGCCGTCGGCGGGGGTGCCGAGCGGACGGAGGTGGAGATAGCGGATGCCGCGCTCGGCGAGGCCGTTCGACAAAGCCGTCTTCGAAAAGCCCGGACGGCGCGAGGCGGCGACGGCACGGACGTCGATCAGCAGCTCGACCCCGGCGGCTTCGAGTTCGTCGAGGAACTCGGCCTGGGTCTTGCCTTCATAGCCGATGGTGAAGAGCGGACGCATCGCGCCGCGCCTTAGAGCGGTCCGGCGCGCGCCGCCAGCCCCGCCGCGCCGGCCGCCGGGAGCCAGGCGGCGAGATCCGCGAGCAGCGCCCGCGTCCCCCGGCCGCTTTGCGCCGCCGCGGCCGCCGCCGCGGCCTGCACCTCCGCGCCGGCCGGGCCGAGCGCCTCGAGAAAGGCGAAGCGCCAGGCGTCGAGCCGGTGCACCCGCACCCGCCAGCCGCTCCGCGCCACGGCGACGAGGCTGGGCACCGCCGGCGGCATCCCGCCCGGCTCGCCCCGCTCGGCGGCGGCGAGGAGCGCGCCGAAATCGAAATCGAGGCCGAGCAGGAACGCGCTGTCGGGCCGCCGCAGCCGCGCGCCCGGCAGGAAGGCGAGATCGGCGCCGAGCGGAACCGCGTCGCGCTCGACGCCGCGCGCGCGCTGCGCCTCGGACCGCGCCCGCTCGAGCCGGGCGAGCTGCGCCGGCGCCGCGAGCAGCGAGCCCGGCGCCGCCGCCTCCGGGGGCTGGCGGGCGGCGAGATGGTCCGCGAAGCCGGCGCCGAAGCCGTAGAGGCTGCGCGCGCGGGGCGGATTGGCGGCGATATAATCCTCGGCGAACAGATCGAAGGCGGTGTCGCCGACGAGCAGGCGCAGCGCCGGGAAGTCGGCGCGCAGGCATTCGAGCAGCCGCATCCGATAGCCGCGGGCATAGATGCCGAGCCGGTCGGCGGCGCCGAGCCGGTCGTCCCCCGCCACCAGCGCCGCCGCCGCACCGGCGGGACGGTAGCTCAGGATCGCCGCCTGCATCGCGCGCTGGACGTCGGCGAGCTCAGGCACAGGCCGCCGCCGCCGGTTCGCGCACTTCGGGCTCCGCGCGCGCCGTCCGCGTCTTGGCGAGTTCGGCGACGAGATCCGGCCATGCGGGGATGTTCGAATCCCATTCGAGCAAAGTGGAGACGCCCCCGGTCCGGCCCTGGGCGCGGCGGTAGAGCGCCCACACTTCATCGCGCACCGGCGAATCGTGCGTGTCCATGAAGTGGGTGCCGCAATCGCTGGGGCCGGCGAGGTGGATCTGCACCACCCGTTCGGCCGGAATCGCGTCGATATAGGCGACGGGATCGAAGCCGTGGTTCATCGCGCTGACGAAGACGTTGTTGACGTCGAGCAGCAGGCCGCAATCGGCGGCGTCCGCCATCCGCGCCAGATATTCCCATTCGGGCATCCGGTCGCCCTCGAAGCGCAGATAGGAGCTCGGATTTTCGAGGATCAGCGGACGGCCGAGCCGATCCTGCACCGCGCGGATGCGGTCGACGACATGGGCGAGGCTCGCCTCGGTGAGCGGCATCGGCAGCAGATCGTGGCTGTTGAGGCCGGCAATGCCGGTCCAGCACAGATGGTCCGATATCCAGGCCGGCTTCACCCGCTCGGCGAGCGCCGCCAGCGCGTCGAGATAGGCGCGGTCGAGCGGCTCGGCCGAGCCGATCGACAGCGAGACGCCGTGCATCACCACCGGCCGGTGCGCCGCGACATGGTCGAGGACCTCGGCGGCATAGCCGTGGTGGCCGATGAAATTCTCGCTGATCGCCTCGAACCAGTCGACGCCCCACGCCGCCGGGGGGGTATGCATCAGGTGCCGGAAATGGACGTCGCGCAGCCCCACCCCGTCGCCGAGATGGGGCAGGCCGAGCCGCGGGAGTGACCTTGCCGCCACCGTAATCAGGTCGACGGCGGGAAGACGAGCCGGAGGTCGTTGGCGTCCGGCTGCGGCGGGGCCGTGCCGCCGCTTTTCGTGATGACGGTGGAGAAGGCCTTGTAGGCGATGTCCGCGACCTTCTCGCCATAAGCGAACTCGATCTCGTCGATCGGGACCGAGGTAATCTTGCCGTCGTTCGTGACGAACTTGTAGACCTGCATCTTGCCGGATTTCGGATAGAGCTGGCAGTCCGAGATCGGCACGGCGCAGCCGCCGAAGCCCTGGCACTTGTTGTCGCTCGGCGCCGAATAGAGCGTCGAATCCACCGGCGGCAGGCCGCACGTGCCCTGATAGGCGCGCAGGCTGAGCGCGGTAGAGCCGCAATTGCCGCCCCCGCCGCAGCTCCCGCCGCCGCCGCCACCGCCGCCGCTGCTGCTGCAATTGCCGCCGCCGGTGGTGGCCTGGACGAAGCCGCAGCCGCCCTGGGCGTGGCAATGGTTGGAGCCCTTGCAGCTGTGGAAGACCTCCACGGCGGCGCAATCGTTCTTCCCGGGCCCGGCGAAATCGAGGCCCTGGCAGGCGTGGTAGAGCGTGTTTTCGTCCGGCATGCCGACCTGGGCGGAGAGGTCCGGGCACTGGCCGAGCACCGCCCAGGCGATCGCCATGCGGTCGCCCGAGCCGGTCATCGAGGGATAGGGAAACAGCACCGCCTTGCCGCCGGGCGGGTTCCAGTAATCGTTGAGCACGGTGGTGACCCCGGCGATCGCGCCGACCGCCGCCTGGCTGAGCAGCTGGTGGCTGGCCTTCGGGTTCTGGGCCATCCGGTTCATCGCCGCGGCGATGTCGTCCGCGCTCGGCAGCGTCTCATTGTGGGGGTTCTGGTCGTAATCGGCGGTCTTGAGGTCGCTGCCCTGCCACCGGCCCGCCTTGCCGGCCGTCGCCCAGGTCGAGAAAGCCGGGTCGCGGATCAGCGACTGGACCTCGGCGAAGCGTTCATAATGGTCCTGCCCGTCATTCTGGAAGCGGGCCGCCGCGTCGGCCGAGGGAATGAGAACGCCCTTGTCGTCATAGCTCGGATAATCGGATCTCAGCGCATCCTCGTCCGGGCAGTAGCGCGGCAGCACCGCCGCCAGCAGGTTGGCTTCCGGCTTGTCGAGCTCCGAGCCTTCGCCCTGGTCGGTGATCGCGTCCATCATCGCCACCATCTGGCTGAGGGCGATGTCGGGATAGGTGGTGGCGATCTGGGTGTTGAAGCCGAGGAACTCGCGCATCGGGTGGCCGGCGCCGACGCTGTTGAACAGGTCGTTCTGGACCGGCGGCGTCTTCTGAATGCCCTCCCAGACCATCTCCCACAAAGTGGAGCCGTCCGAATAGCGCAGGTTCAGATAGTCGTAATAGCATTGGTACATCCAGCCGATCGTGCCGAACATCGGCAGCGGATCGCCGCGCTGCCAGCCGTCGAACGGCGCCTGCGGGAAATAGTCGCCGATCTTGTCCGGGCGGATGTTCGCGCGTGCGTCCGCCTCCGGCTGCTCGATGGCGAGGAACAGGCGGACGCGGTCCTCGTCGAGAGGGCCGACATTCACCTTGAGGTCGCTGTCGTTCGTCGTGTCCCGAAGATCCACGATGTGCGGGATGACGGTGAGGTCCGGGCCGTAGCAGGTCCAGCCGAAGCCTTTGTCCTGGAGGCCGGTGAAATCCGGATGGATGCCGACCACGCTCGCCATGTTGGCGGCCATCTGGAGGTGCAGCATTTCCTGGATGAAGACCGAGAAGACGATGTTGAACGCCCGCGCATTGGGCGTGGCCGCATCCGCGCTCGCCTTGGCGCCGGGCCAGAGCCGGCCGAGATAAAGATCGCTGCCGCGCCCGGTGATCGGGTGCATGCCCTCGATCGAATAGAGGCTCGTCATGTAGAGCGGAATGGTGAACAGCTCGACGTCGACCGCCGCCTGGGCGATCGCCTGCAGGGCGGCATGGTCGTTCCACTTTTCGGACGGATCGCGCGGATTCTGGGCGCTGCTGCTGAGGGTACGGGCCACGGGCGAACTCCTGATCGCGGCGCCGCTTCCCCGCCGGCGCCCCTGCGTCCGGAGGCCGCTTCAATGCGCGGACATCCCACCGCCGCGCACCCGCCCCCGTAACGATCAAGCTGACGCGCGGCACATGCACAGTCAATGGCCGCGGATGTGCGAATAGAGTCGAGTCTGCTGCGATGATTCCTCCGAAAGAGAGGAAGCGGCGGCCGATCAGTCGAACAATTCTTCCAGGAAGCTCTTGCGGCGCTTGTGCGGCTTGTGCCCGTAACCGTGGCCGTAGCCGCCCTGCTGCGGGTAGGGCGCCTGGGACGGATAGGGCGCCTGCGGCGCCTGCTGCTGCGGGGCCGGCGCGGCGCTGCGCTCGATGATCTTGTCGAGTTCGCCGCGGTCGAGCCAGACGCCGCGGCAGGTCGGGCAATAATCGATCTCGATATTCTGCCGCTCGCTCATCACCAGGGCGGTGCCGTCCACCGGACAGGCCATCTGCTTGGTCGCCATTCGTCTCTCTCCTTCTCCGTCCTCCGAGCTAGGAACCCACGGCCCCCGCCGCAAGCGGACACTTGGCCGGGCATCTGTCCGGAATCGGACGCCAAGAGTTGGGGATTTTTCCCGAGGGTTGGCGGCCGGAAAACGGCGCCGCGCGGCTGTCCGTTTCGGAAATGGCGGATTTCCGCGGTTTCGCGCGTTTGGCACGGCCTCTGCAATCCAGTCCTGCGTAGCCGACGGGCATTCCGCCGGCACGATCAGGGAGACAGACAATGACCTTCAATTCCAGCCTGCAGCAGATCGCCGTTTCCGCTTTCGGCGCTCTCGTCACCGCCAGCCTGTTCATCTCCGCCGCGATCGGCCCGGTCGGCCAGTTCATCTGAGCCGCCGGTCCGCCCGCCACGAGAACTCGAACAGGGAAAGGAACTGGACGTGAGCCAACCTTTCGCACTCGACAAAGCAGACGGCAAACTGATGGGCGTCTGCGCCGGCCTTGCCCGCTCGACGGGCGCCGACCTGACGCTCATCAGGGTGCTCGCGGTGGTCTCCATCTTCGCCCTCGGCGGCGTGGTGATCCCGCTCTACCTCCTGACGGGGCTGATCGCTCCGCAGGGCCGATAGGAGCCGGTACGATGCGCAGCCCCAGTCTCTACGAGCAGTGGATGCGCCGCCTGCAGCTTTTCCTGGCGGCGCCGACGCCCGCCAGGCCCGCCGCCCCGCGCCGCCCGGCGCGCTGAGAGCGGCCGCGCCGCCGCTTCTACAGCGGCAGGAACAGGCCCAGTATCGCCAGGGCCGCCGCAATTCCCGACACGATCAGCGCCACCCGCGCCAGCCGCGCCGCCTCCTCCGCCCGCTCTTCCGGGCTCATTCGCGCACGTCCATCCTGAGATGCAGCTTCCGCCGCTCGCGCAGCGAGCGCATGGCGAGCCGTATCTCGTAGAGGAAGAGGATCAGCCCGACGATCAGCAGCGCCATGGCGACGACGAAGATCACCGCGATCGGCCGGCCGAAGCGTATGTCGGCGAAATCGGCGATGAACAGGATCGCGACCACCAGGCAGACGAACAGCGCGCTCGCCGTGCAGGCGCTGATCGCGTGGTTGACCACCGCCATGCGCCGGTCGAGAATCGCCATTTCCCGCACCGCGCGCCCCCGCGCCTCCGCCTCCAGCCCGTCATATTCCGCCTCCACCGCCCGCGCCCGATCGACGACGCGGGCGAGGCGGTGGGCGAGCACGTTCAATATCCCGCCGATGCCGGCGAGGAGGAAGACGGGCGCGATGGCCAGTTCGATGATGTTGGCGACGGTGGTGACGGGGAGAGTCTGGTCCATGGCCGCCCCTCTACGGCCCGCCGCCGGGGCGGCACAAGCGCGCGCGGCCTGAACCATCGACATGGCGCCGCGTTCGGGGCAGGGACAGGCCGAGGGAGACAGATATGAAATCCATCGTCATCGCCGCTTTGCTGGTGTCCGGCTGCGCCGCGGGATCGGCCGGCAGCCGGCAGATCCGCGACGTCGAATGGGCGGCGGTCGACGTCAACGGCGTCCCCGTCACCGGCACGGCGCCGACGATGCGGCTCGGCCAGCGCGCGAGCGGCCATGGCGGCTGCAACAGCTGGTCGGCCGATTACGACCTGCGCTCGCGCGACGGGATACGCTTCGGCCCCGTCGCCGCCACCAAAATGGCCTGTGCGCCCGAGGTGATGGAGCAGGAGCGACGCTTCCTCACCGTCGTCGAATATGCGCAGGGCTACAGCGTCTACGGCGACGGCAGCCTGTCGCTGATCGCCGGCGACGGCCGCGCCGTCCGCTTCCGCCGGGCGCGCTAGCCCTCGAGGAAGCTCTTCAGCGCGTCGCGGAAGCGGGCGGGCTGATCGTACATGATCATGTGGCCGCTGCCGTCGATGCGGACGAGGCGCGTGCCGGGCTTCGCCTGGTAGCCCTCGGCATAGGTGCGGTCGGCGGAGGCGCGGGTCCGCGCGTCCGGCGCGGCGTAGAGCACGGTGAGCGGCGAAGCGATGCGGGGCAGCTCTCCGGTCAAATCGGTGACGGCGAGCTCGCGCGTGGCGCGGGCGACGACGTCGGGATCGCTGCTCCGCTCCGCCGGCTCGGGATTGCCGAACATGCGGATCGCCGATTCGACGAGCCGGCGCCCGCCGGGCGTGGCGGTGACGTCGCGCAGGGCGTCGGCGAGGCCGCGCGCCTGCGCGGCGGAGGAACCGAGGATGCCGGCCGGCTGGGGCAGCATGTCGACCACCATCACCTTGCCCGCGCGGGTTGGAGACCGCGCCGCGACCATCATCGCGACGGTGCCCCCCATCGAATGACCGACCAGCGCCGGCCGCTGCAGCCCCTTGGCCTCGATATAGCGGGCGATCTCGGCGGCGAGCGGCGCCACGACGTCGCCCTGCGCATTGCCGCGCGCCGGCGTGCCGGCGAAGCCCGCCACCTCGACCAGGTGGTAGCGATAGCCGGGGACCGCGGCGACCGTGCCGCGCCACACCTCGCGCGAGGCGGTGAGGCCGGGAATCAGGATCACGTCCGGCCCGCTGCCGGTCACCTCGACCGAGAAGCGGGTGGGCGCGAAGGGGCGCGGCGCGACGGCCTTGGCCGCCGGCGCCTTCGCGGCGGGCACCGCCGTTGCGGGCGCGGCTTGGGGGGCGGACGCCACGGCGAGGCTGCCGAGGACGAGCGCGAGGGCGACGGAAGCGAGCTTGATGCGGATCATGGCGCCCATCCTGCCGGCCCGCGCTTGAACCTTCGCTGACCCGTCAGCCCAGGAACGCCTTCAGCGCGGCGCGAAAGGCGGCCGGCTGGTCGTGCATGATCATGTGGCCGCTGCGCGGGACGGCGATGAGCCGGGTGGCGGGGCGGCGCGCATAGGCCTGCGCGTAGAAACGGTCGATCGCCGGGCGGCTGACGCGGAGCGGCTCCGGGCAGGCGTAGAGGACGGTGAGCGGGGCCCGGATGCGCGGCAGCTCGGGGCGCAGGTCGGTCGCGATCAACTCCTGGAGCGAGCGGCCGACCACCGAGGTGTCGCTGTCGGTCTCGAGCCAGTCGGCGCTGCCGAAGCGGCCGATCACACCCTTGAGGTCCTGCCGGAGGCGGTCGACGCCGGCAATCTCGCCGCTCAGCAGCTTCGCGAGCGGCCCGGCGGCAGCGGCGGGGACGCCGGCGATGCGGCGCGGCGCCGGCACCATGTCGACCACCATCACCTTGCCGGCCGCGGTCGGGCGTCGGGCGGCGAGCATCATCGCCACCGATCCGCCCATCGAATGGCCGACGACGGCGGGGGCCTTCAGCCCCTCTGCCGCGATGTAGCGGGCGATCTCGTCGGCGACCGGCGCGGCGACCGGACCGCGCCCGGCATTGCCGCCGGCCGGCGTGCCGGCGAAGCCGAGCATCTGGACGAGGTGATAGCGGTAGCCGGGCAGTGCCGCGATGGTCGCGTTCCACACGGAGCGGGAGGCGGAGAGGCCGTGGATCAGCACCACGTCCGGCCCGCGCCCGTGCACCTTCACCGAAATGCGCGTCGGGCGGAACGGCCGCTGCCCGGCGCGCGCCGGCGCGGGCAGCGCGGCGAAGGCGGCGGCGGCGGCGCAGGAGCGGAGGAACGCACGGCGACTCATCCGGCGCAGCCTAGACCGGGATGGTTAACCGAGTCTGTCGCCTTGTCGCGCGGCCAAAGACTGTTTGTCCGCCGCCCCGACTAGGCTAGACGCTCGGCATGCCTTCCCCGCACCTCTACCTCGTCGACGGATCGAGCTACATCTTCCGCGCCTATCACCGGCTGCCGCCGCTCACCAACCGGCACGGCCTCAACGTCGGCGCCGTCTACGGCTATACGACGATGCTGTGGAAGCTGGCCGAGAGCCTGCACAAGGCCGACGGGCCGACCCACCTCGCCGTGATTTTCGATGCCGGATCCAAGACGTTCCGCAACGACGTCTACAGCGAATACAAGGCCAACCGGCCGCCGCCGCCCGCCGACCTCGTCCCCCAGTTCCCGCTGATCCGCGACGCCACCCGCGCTTTCTCGCTGCCCTGCATCGAGGAGGACGGGCTCGAGGCGGACGACATCATCGCCTGCTATTCGAAGGCGGCGCTGGAGGCGGGGTGGAAGGTCACCATCGTCTCGTCCGACAAGGATCTGATGCAGCTCATCGAGGACGGGAAGCTCGACCTCTACGACACGATGAACGACCGGCGGCTGGGCCGCGACTATGTGCAGGAGAAGTTCGGCGTCGGGCCGGAGAAGCTCGGCGACGTGCTCGCCCTGATGGGCGACAGCGTCGACAACATTCCCGGCGTGCCCGGCATCGGCCCCAAGACCGCCTCGCAGCTCATCCAGGAATATGGCGACCTCGAGACCGTCCTCGCCAGCGCCGAGCAGATCAAGAAGCCCAAGCTCCGCCAGAACCTGATCGAGCATGCCGAGGCGGCGCGGCTGTCGCGCCACCTCGTCACCCTGGTCTGCGATTCGCCGCTCCCCGAGCCGCTGGAGTCGCTGGAGATGAAGGGGATTCCGGACGGGCCCCTGCGGGAGTTCCTCGAGGAGCAGGGCTTCAAGGCGCTGCTCTCGCGCCTCGACGGCGCCTCGCAGGTCAAGGCGCCGGCCGACAACCGGGCGCCGGTCCAGGCCGAGGTGCGCCCCGAGCCGAAGATCGACCGCAGCGCCTACGAGACGGTGGTCACCGCCGATGCGCTCGACCGCTGGATCGAAGAGGCGCGGGACAACGGCTTCGTCGCGATCGACACCGAGACGGACGGGGTGGACTGCGTCACCGCGAAGCTGGTCGGGATCAGCCTCGCCACCGAATGCGGCAAGGCGTGCTACGTGCCGCTCGAACATGGCGGCCACGACCTCCTGTCGGAGCGGCCGCAGCAGATTCCTGCGGAGACGGCGCTCGCCAGACTGAAGCCGCTGCTCGAGGACCCGGCGATCCTCAAGATCGGCCACAATTTCAAGTTCGACTGGATCGTCTTCGACCGGCGCGGGATCAAGGTGGCGCCGGTCGACGACAGCCTGATCATGAGCTTCAACCTCGACGCGGGCGGCCTCGCCAGCCACGCGATGAACGATCTCGCCAAAAAGCATCTCGACCACGAATGCCTGACCTTCAAGGAGGTGTGCGGGACGGGGCAGAAGCAGATCGGCTTCAACCAGGTGCCGCTCGACCGGGCGACCGAATATGCCGCCGAGGATGCGGACGTGACGCTGCGGCTGTGGCGGCGCTTCAAGACGCGGATGCCGCACGAGCGGGTGACGCGAGTCTACGAGACTGTCGATCGGCCGCTCGTGGCGGTGGTGGCGCGGATGGAGCGCGAGGGCGTCAAGGTCGACCGCGAGGAGCTCAACACGCTGTCGACCGAGTTCCAGGCCCAGATCGAGGCGCTGGAGGAGAAGATCTGCGGCGAGGCGGGCTGCCGGTTCACCATCGGCTCGCCCCAGCAGCTGGGCGACGTCCTGTTCAACAAGATGGGGCTGAAGGGCGGCCGCAAGGGCAAGTCCGGCACCTGGTCCACCGACGTGAACGAGCTCGAGCGGCTGTCGCGCGAGGGGGTGCCGATCGCCGCCCTGGTCCTCGAATGGCGCCAGCTCTCCAAGCTCAAGTCGACCTATACCGACGCGCTGCAGCAGCAGATCAACCAGGAGACGGGCCGCGTCCACACCAGCTATTCGCTGTCGGGCGCGCAGACCGGGCGGCTCTCCTCCACCGATCCGAACCTCCAGAACATCCCGATCCGCACCGAGATCGGCCGCCGCATCCGCGACGCCTTCGTCGCCGAGCCCGGCTATGTGATGCTCGCCGCCGATTATTCGCAGATCGAGCTGCGCCTCGCCGCGCACATGGCCGACGTGCCGCAGCTCAAGGACGCCTTCGCGCGGGGCGACGACATCCATGCGATGACGGCGCAGGAGCTGTTCGGCGAGGTCACCCGCGACAGCCGCGCCAATGCCAAGACGATCAACTTCGCCATCCTCTACGGCATCTCGCGCTGGGGGCTCGCAGGCCGCCTGTCGATCACCGCCGACGAGGCGCAGGCGATGATCGACCGCTATTTCGAGCGCTTTCCCGGCATTCGCGACTATATCCACACGACGCTGACGGGCGTCCGCGAGACGGGCTTCACCACCACCCTGTTCGGCCGCAAGACCCATTTCCCCGGCATCCGCAGCAAGATCCAGCACGAGCGCCAGGGCGCCGAGCGCGCCGCGGTCAACGCGCCGATCCAGGGCACCAGCGCCGACATCATCAAGCGCGCCATGGTCCGCATGTGCCCCGCGCTCGAAGCCGCCGGCCTGGGGCGGGTGCGGATGCTGATGCAGGTCCATGACGAGCTGGTCTTCGAAGTGCCCGAAGGCGACGTTGACGCGGCGAGCGCGGTGATCCGCGAGGTGATGGAGCGCGCCGCCGAGCCCGCGATCACCCTGTCCGTCCCCCTCGGCGTCGAGATCGGCACCGGCCCCAATTGGGGCGCCGCGCATTGAGCGCGGGCGCGGCCGGCCCGGGAGACGACATCGCCGCACTCGCAAAAGGCGGGCGGACCAACTTCTTCGGCTTCCTGCTGCGGCTGGCGGCGCGCCTGCCCTTCCTGTTCATCGCCGGGCGGCTCTACGGCCCGGAGCTGCTCGGCCGCTTCGCTTATGCGGTGATCGTCATCGAATTCGCCGCGCAGCTCGCCACTCTGGGCCTGAAGCGCGGGCTCGCCCAGCAGCTCTCGACCACCGAACAGCCGCACGCCTGCGTCGTCCTCGACGGCATCCTCGCCGCCCTGATCGCCTCGGCCGTGGCGACGATCGTGCTGATGCTGTTCCCGCAGGCGATGTTCCCCACCGGCGAGCTGTACGGCGCCGAATGGCTGCTCCCGCTCGTGATCTTCGCCATTGCCGGGACGGACGTCGCCCTCGCCGCGCTCGCCTACCGCCACGACATCGCCACCACCGTCAAGGCGCGGGCGATCGTCGAGCCGTGGGTGCTGAGCGTCGCGGCGGGCCTGCTCTTCTTCACCCTGTCGAGCCGCGACGGACTGATCATCGCCTATGTGCTGTCGGTGGTGGCGGCGCTCCTCACCGCCTTGTGGGCGCTCTACCGCAGCTACGGCCTGCCGACCGGCTGGAAGCCGCATCCGACCCAGCTCTTTGCGGTCGCACGGCGCAACATCCCGCTCGCCGCCGCCGACGCGATCGAATGGGGCTCGCGCCGCCTCGACATCGCCATTCTCGGCCTGTTCGTCGCGCCCTATTTCGTCGGCGTCTATTACGTCGCGCAGCAGCTCGCCTCGCTGCCGCAGAAGCTCAAGACCAGCTTCGATCCGATCCTCGCGCCGGTCATCACCCAGAAGCTCGCCGAGGGCGACCGCAAGGCGGTGGCCAAGCAGGTGCGGCAGGTCGGCTTCTGGGTGATCGCGGCGCAGGCCGGCGTGGCGCTGGCGCTCGGCATTCCCGGCGAGGCGGTGATGGGGCTGGTCGGCGCGGCCTTCATCGGCGGCACCCTCGCTGCGGCGCTGCTGCTCGGCGCCGAAGTGGTCGCCGCCACCGCCGCCGTTTCGGAAGCGGCTTTGGTCTACGTCGCGCGGCACCGCAACCTGATGATCTCGCTGCTGATGATCGGTGTCCAGGCGCTGCTCACCGTCATCATCCTGTTCGCGATCGGCACGCTGCCGCTCAACGAGACGGCGATGGGCATGTACCAGTCGGCGGGCGCGGCCCTGTCGCTGATGCTCGCGCTCGCCCTCGCTTCGGTGCTGAAGGCGCGCCTGCTCTGCCGCCTGCTCGACGCGCCGGTGCAGGGCTGGCGCTGGCCGCTCGTGTGGGCGGCGGCCGGCGCGGTGGTGGTCGGCGCGGCCTTCACCGCCCTTCCGCCCGCCTACGAATGGGTCGAGCTCGCCTTCGGCATCCCGGCGATCCTCGCCACCTTCGGCGCGATCGTCTGGAAGCGCGGCTTCACCCATGACGACCGGGTGCTGTTCCGGATGGGCAAGAAGGACGGCCCGACCCTCCCGCCGCCGGGCACCGCGGCGCCTTAGCCGGCCGGCGAGCAACCGTCATTCCGGCGAAAGCCGGAACCCAGGAACACCGGGGCTCACGAACAGGCGGAAGGCGCCGGCGAGCTTCTACACCAGCCGCGTTCCTGGGTCCCGGCTTTCGCCGGGATGACCCGCGGAGCTTCCCCCTGTTCCTCAGTGCCGGAAGTGGCGCATCCCGGTGAAGACCATGGCGAGGCCGGCCTGGTCGGCGGCGGCGATCACTTCGTCGTCGCGGATCGAGCCGCCGGGCTGGATCACCGCCGTCGCGCCCGCCTCGACCGCAGCCATCAGCCCGTCGGCGAAGGGGAAGAAGGCGTCGGAGGCGACCGCCGAGCCGATCGTGCGCGGCTCCGCCCAGCCCGCTTTCTCGGCCGCGTCCTTCGCCTTCCAGGCGGCGATGCGGGCGGATTCGAGCCGGTTCATCTGGCCCGCGCCGATGCCGGCGGTGGCGCCGCCCTTCGCATAGACGATGGCGTTCGACTTGACGTGCTTGGCGACCGTCCAGGCGAACAGGCAATCGGCCAGCTCCTGCCCGGTCGGCGCGCGCTTCGTCACCACCTTGAGGTCGTCTCGCGTGACGCGGCCGTTGTCGCGCGACTGGAGGAGGGCGCCGCCGGCGATCGTCTTCATCGTCATGCCCGGTCGCGCCGGATCGGCGAGCGGGCCGGTGAGGATCAGGCGCAGATTCTTCTTGCGCGCGAACACCGCGCGCGCCGCCTCGTCGGCGTCCGGCGCCGCGACGACTTCGGTGAAGATCTCGGCGATCGCTTCCGCCGTCTCGCCGTCGAGCGGCCGGTTCACCGCGATGATGCCGCCGAAGGCCGAGACGCTGTCGCAGGCCAGCGCGGCGCGATAGGCCTCGACCAGCGTGTCGGCCGAAGCGACGCCGCAGGGATTGGCGTGCTTTACGATCACCACCGTCGGCGGCCCGTCGCGAAACTCGCCGACCAGCTCGAGCGCCGCGTCGGCGTCGTTGAGGTTGTTGTAGCTCAGTTCCTTGCCCTGGAGCTGGCGGTGGTCGGCGAGCGTGCCGCCGGGCGCGAAGGCCGGGTAATAGAGCGCCGCCTGCTGGTGGGGGTTCTCGCCGTAGCGCAGGCTCTGGCCGCGAACGAAGGGCACGCTCACCCGCTCCGGGAACAGGCTGCCCTGATCGGCGAAGGCGAACCAGGAGGCGATGGTGGCATCATATTCCGCGGTCGCCGCGAAGGCCTTGGCGGCGAGATATTTGCGCAGCTCAAGCCTGGTGCCGCCGTCCGCCTCCATCGCCTCGCTCACTGCACCGTAATCGGCCGGATCGGTGACGATCGCCACGTAAGCGTGGTTCTTGGCCGCCGAGCGGACCATCGAGGGGCCGCCGATGTCGATATTCTCGATCACCTCGTCCCGCCCGGCGCCGCGGGCGACGGTCTGCGCGAAGGGGTAGAGGTTGACGACGACGAGGTCGATCGCGCCGATATCGTGCGCCGCCATCGCCTCGGCATGGGCCGGATCGTCGCGCACCGCGAGCAGGCCGCCATGGACCTTGGGGTGGAGCGTCTTGACCCGCCCGTCCATCATCTCGGGGAAGCCGGTGAGGTCCGAGACGTCGCGCACCTCCAGCCCCGCCTCGCGCAGCGCCTTCGCCGTGCCGCCGGTCGAGACCAGCTCGACCCCGTGCCGCGCCAGCGCCTGGCCGAGCTCCGCCAGGCCGGTCTTGTCCGACACGGACAGGAGGGCGCGGCGGATTTTCACGATGTCGGTCACGTTGGCATGCTCCAGATGTTCAGCCGGCGCGGTGGAAGGTCCAGGCGATGGCGGTGCCGTCGGGCGGGCTCTCCCCGGTCACGGCGAGCTGCAGGCCGGCATGGGGCGCGGCCTCGCCGTCGATCCACAGGCTGTCCTCGATCGACAGCTGCCCGCCCCGGCAGCGGAACTGCCAGACGGCGGCGCAGCGGATGCGGAGCAGCGCGCCCTGCCCGTCCGCGGTCGTCGCGGCTTCGACCGCCGGGTGGAGGTGGAAGCGGACCGCGAAGGGCACGGGCTCGGAGCGGCGGCGGCGGCCCTGCGCGACGAGATGGTCCTCGCCGCGCAATTCCTTGCCGTCGGCGGAGAGGGTGAGCTGGCGGCGGTGGAGCAGGCCGAAGCGGCGGACATAGCCGTCGTGGCTCGCCTCGACGACGGCGATGCCGGCCGTGTCGTCGCGGGCCAGCTCGATCGCCGACACGCCCTTGCCGAGCGTGCCGTCGTCGTGGATCGCGGTGGAATTGCGATCGCCCAGGGTCAGCGTCGAATGGGCGGCGGTGGTGCGCAGCGCCTGGGCCAGCTCGGCCGGCAGCGCGCCCGCCGCATTGCCGGGGCCGCCGCAATTGACGACGACGCGGTGGGTGCCGTCGCACAGCTCGAAGGCGAGGGTGGAGGCGCAGCCGCCGCTCAGCGCGCGGGCGGGCGGCGGCGGGGCGGCGTCGAGCACGGCGATCGTCGCCTTCGCCTGCAGTCGCTGATAGCCCCAGCCCCGCGCCTGGCGCAGCGCCCGGGCGCGGACGCCGCTGCCCTCGAGCGCGGCGAGGACGCGGCGGCGCGAGACCATGTTGCCGCCCTGCCAGCTCGACAGCGCCTCGTCCCCCAGCGTCACGGCGAGCAGCGCCGAAACCGCCCCTTCCAGCGCGGTGGCCGCCGCTTCGGGCATTTCGGTGTGCGCCGCGATGTAGACGGCGCGCAGCTGGCTCAGCAGCTCGACCAGAGCCAGTTGCTCGGCCGGCGCGCGGCTGGTGAGGCCGCCATCGTCGTGGAGCGAGGCGGCGAGCGCGCGGATCAGCCCCGCTTCGCCCCGGCTGAGCCGGGCGGGGCCGCCCTGGACGACCAGCGCCGCGGCGATCACGCCGGCCCAGCCGGTGATCCGCGCCAGGCCCGGCGGCGCCTTTTCGGCGGCCTTGTCGAGATGCCGCGCGCCGCGCGCCAGCGTGTTCAGCACCGCGGACCGGTAGACCGGATCGTGGCTGGACAGGATGTAGGGCGCATAGGCCGCCCAGAACAGGATGCGCCGGCCCCACAGGTCGGCGCGCCACGCCCGCTCCGACACCGTCTGGGCGTGCGCGGCGAGCCATTTCTGGACGAGCTTCTCGGCGACCTTGGAGCCGCGCTCGCGGGTCGCGGCGGCGCCGAGGTCGCGCAGCCATTCGAAGCTCTGCAGATAGTCGGAAAGGTCGGGCGCGAGGGCGGGATCGGCGAAATCGAGCGCATCGACGCGGATCTCTCCGGTGCGGTGCGGGATGCGGCCGTGGAGGATCTTCTCGCCCACCCCCTTGTCGCCGGCGACCGGGTCCTTCGGCACGGCGAGCAGCTTCAGCGGATAGCGGCCGCGCAGCCGCAGCGCGTGGAAGGGCGTGCGCCACGAGAGCAGATGCAGCCGCGACGACAGCCGCTCGGTCAGCGACAGGCCCTCGCCGACCCGGATCAGCCTCTTGCCCGGCGCGATGCCGTCTTCCTCGGGGCCGATCTTCTCGAGGAGGCTCATTGCCCGCGCAGCCCCCTTATGTTGTCGGCATAGGCCGACGGCCCGCCGCGGAAGGTGGCGGTGCCGGCGACCAGCACGTCGGCCCCCGCGTCGATCGCCTGGCGGCAGGTGTTCGCGTCGATGCCGCCGTCGACCTCGAGATCGATCGGCTTGCCGAGCTTGTCGATCTGCTTCCGGATCGCCTCGATCTTGCGCAGCTGCGAGGAAATGAAGCTCTGGCCGCCGAACCCCGGATTGACGCTCATGACGAGGACGAGGTCGACCTCCTCCAGCACGTAATCGAGCATTTTGGCCGGCGTCGCGGGGTTCAGCGACACGCCCGCTTTCTTGCCGAGCGCCTTGATCGCCTGGAGCGTGCGGTGGAGGTGGGGGCCCGCTTCGGGGTGGACGGTGATGATGTCCGCCCCCGCCTCGGCGAAGGCGGCGAGGAAGCCATCGACCGGCGAGATCATCAAATGGACGTCGAAGGGCTTCGTCGTGTGCGGGCGCAGCGCCTTCACCACGCCGGGGCCGATGGTGAGGTTCGGGACGAAATGGCCGTCCATGACGTCGACATGGATCCAGTCGGCACCCGCTTCGTCGATCGCGCGCACTTCCTCGCCCAGCCGCGCGAAGTCGGCGGAAAGGATCGAGGGGGCGATGCGGACGGGCTGGGGCACGTCGGAATCCCTAACCCCCCGCGAGTAAGGGGGCAAGGAAGCGCGGGCTACTTATCCCCCGCTAATCGCGTGAAGCGTGCGATGAAGAAGCCGTCCGCCCCGCCGGCGGCCTCGAACGCGCCGGGAAGCACGCGGACCCGGCCGTCGCGTACGGCGATCTCGGCGGGCAGCTCGCCCGCCTTCACCGGGTCCGGCCGGTAATCCGGGCGGCCGGCGAGGAAGGCGTCGGCGACGCGCTCCCCTTCCTCCGGCTCGAGCGAGCAGACCGAGTAAACGAGCGTGCCGCCGGGCTTCAGCCAGTCCGCCGCGCGGGCCAGCATCGCCGCCTGCCCTTCCGCCAGCTCCGCGACCGCGCTCGGGCGCACGCGGTGGAGGACGTCGGGATGGCGGCGGTATATGCCGGTCGCCGAGCAGGGCGCGTCGAGCAGGATCGCGTCGACGGGGGCGGGCGGCGACCATTTCAGCACGTCGGCGGCGACGATCTTCGCGGAAAGGCCGGTGCGCTGCAGATTCTCGGAAAGTCGTGCCAGACGACTTTGCGACGCGTCGACCGAGGTCACCGCGAAGCCGGCGCTCGCCAGCTGCATCGTCTTTCCGCCCGGCGCGGCGCAGAGATCGAGCGCGGTGCGGCCCTCGCTTTTGCCGAGCAGGCGGGCGGGGAGCGAGGCGGCGATGTCCTGCACCCACCAGCCGCCTTCGCCATAGCCGGTGAGGCCGGCGACATGGGTGCGGGCCGGGACGCGCAGGTGCCCCGGCATCAGGCTCTCGCCCGCCATGTCGGCCGGCGGCTCGGCGCCGGGGGCGAAGCAGAGGTCGAGCGGGGGCGGGACGGCGAGCAGGCGCGCCGCGGCGGCGGCGACCGCGTCGCCCCAAACGTGCGTCCAGCGCAAGGCGAAGAGCGGCGGCAGGGTCGGCGGGTTGGGAAGCGTCGCGCCCTGCCGCATCAGAGTGCCGAACACGCCGTGGACGAGGCGGCGGGGGCCGCCTTCGACCAGCGGCAGGGCGGTGGCGATGGCGGCGTGGGGCGGCGTCTCCAGCGCCAGCGCCTGGACGAGCGCGATGCGCAAAGCGAGACGCGCCTTCGAATCGTCCGGCAGCGGCTTCCTGGTCGCGCTGTCGATCAGGGCATCGAGATCGGGGAGGCGGCGCAGCGCCTCGGCGGCGATGGCGTGGGCGAAGCCGCGATCGTCGGCGCGATCGAGGTCGCGCGCAGCGACGTCGAGCGCCGCCTCGAGCGGCAGCCCCTTGCGAAGCACCGCGTCGAGCAGGCGCATCGCGGCACGGCACGAGGCCGTGCCGACCGGATCGGC
>JBKBVA010000149.1:0-6745 GCA_046289665.1 Allosphingosinicella sp. | reverse complement strand
GTGAGCGCGGTGCCGAGCGGGGCGACGGCCTCCGCGATCCCGGCCTGGTCGAGCGCGATCGCGTCCATCTGCCCCTCGACGACGATCACCCGCCGCGCCTCGCGCGCGGCCGGCGCCGCCTTGTCGATGTTGAACAGGGTGCGCCCCTTGTCGAACAGCGGCGTGTCGGGGGAGTTCAAATATTTGGGCTCGCCGTCGCCGAGGATGCGGCCGCTGAAGCCCAAGACGCGGCCGCGCTGGTCGCGGATCGGGAACATCAGGCGGCCGCGGAAGCGGTCGTAGGGTTCCCGGCCGTCGTCGGGGGCGATCAGCAGGCCGGCTTCGACCAGCTTGTCATCGCCGAGGTCGCGCAGCGTCGCGCGCAGCTTTCCCCGGCCATCGGGCGCGTAGCCGAAGCCGAAGCGCCGGCGCGTGGCGTCGCTCACCCCGCGCCGGGTCAGGTATGCGCGTGCCTCCGCGCCCTCGATCCCCTCCAGCTGCTCCTCGAACCACGACTGGGCGGCTCTGGTGACGTCGTACAGCCCCAGAGCGCGCTCGGCCTTGGCCTGCGCGCGCGGATCGGGTGCCGGCACGTCCATCCCGGCCGCATCGGCAAGCTCTTTCACCGCGTCCATGAACGGCAGGCCGCGTGCGTCGGTCAGCCAGCGTATGGCATCGCCGTGCGCCGAGCAGCCGAAGCAATGGTAGAAGCCCTTCTCGTCGTTGACGTAGAAGCTCGGCGTCTTCTCCTTGTGGAACGGGCAGCACGCCTTGAACTCGCGCCCGGCCTTCTGGAGCTTCAGGGTGCGGCCGACGAGGGTCGAGAGCGTGGTGCGGGCACGCAGCTCGTCGAGAAACTGGGGGGAGAGAGTCATTCGCCCCCCTCGCGCATGCGGGAGGGACCAGGGGACGCACCGAGGCTCGCGGCGCACCCCTTGACTTCACTCGGGACGAATGGGTCTGAGGGGTTGCACGGGACGAGCAGGTCCACCTGCGTAGGAGACTGCTCCTCACCTACTTCGTTCGTCCCGAGCGAAGTCGAGGGGCGCTCGTGAGGCGGCTTTGCAAGATAACCTATCCGCGCCCAATCGCCCGCGATGAGGGCCTCCTTCTGGGCGCGGGACCAGTTCTTCACCCGCCGCTCAAACTCCAGCGCCTCGTACCGCGTCGGCACGTCTGCGCACCAGACGAGCTCCACCGGGCGGCGCCTTCGCGTCCAGTCCCCGCCTTTGCCCTCATTGTGCTGCCACAGGCGCGCTTCAAGGTCGTCCGTATGCCCGGCATAATAACTGCCGTCGTTGCAGCGCAGGAGGTAGACCCAGAACTGCATGTGCTTTTACGGTGCGCCCCTCGACTTCGCTCGGGACGAACGAGGTTGTTTGTCCCGCACAGCCGCTCCCCGACGGGAGCGACGACCTCAACCCAATCGCGCCTTCACCAGCCCGCTCGCCTTCGACATGTCCATCTGCCCCGCGTGGCGCTCCTTCACGGCGGCCATCACCTTGCCCATGTCCTTGACCGAGGAGGCGCCAGTCTCGACCACCACCGCGTCGATCGCCGCCTTCATCTCCTCCTCGCTCATCTGGCCGGGGAGAAAGTCCTCGATGACGGCGATCTCGGCGCGCTCGGCGGCGGCCAGCTCGGGGCGGCCGCCCTGCTCGTACATGGCGATCGATTCGCGGCGCTGCTTCACCATCTTCTGCAGCACCTCGGTGACGAGCGCGTCGTCGTCCGCCGGCGCGCCGGTGCCGGTGCGCAGCTCGATGTCGCGATTCTTGAGCGTGGACTGGATGAGCCGGATGGTGGCGGTGCGCTCCCGATCGCCGGCCTTCATCGCCGCCACCTGCGCCGCCTTGATGTCGTCGCGAATCATGAACCTCTCAGCCGTCTTTGCGGGGAAAGGCGGGAGGATAGCGCGCCCCGCCTGCCTTTAATAGATTGACGCTGCCGCCCGCGGTGCGTAGCGAGCGGGCCTTAGCGACATCGCCAGAACCCCGGAACGGAGTGCCCGCCGCCATGGCCGACGCCAGACACACGCCTGCGCCCCACGGAGCGACGGGCGTATTGGTTCTGGCCGACGGGACGGTGATCTGGGGCCGGGGCTTCGGCGCGGAAGGCGAGGCAGTCGGCGAGGTCTGCTTCAACACCGCGATGACCGGATATCAGGAGGTGATGACCGATCCCTCCTACGCCTCGCAGATCGTCACCTTCACCTTCCCGCATATCGGCAATGTCGGCGCGAATTACGAAGACGTCGAGGCGGACAACCCCTGGGCTCTGGGCTGCGTCGTGCGCGAAGACGTGACCGCGCCGAGCAACTACCGCGCCGTGCAGGGCTTCGACGCGTGGATGCGCTCCAACGGCCGGATCGGCCTGTCGGGCGTCGATACGCGGGCGCTGACCCGCAAGATCCGGGAGGAGGGGGCGCCGAACGGCGTCATCGCCCACAATGCGACCGGCGCGTTCGACGTCGACGCTCTGCTGGCGAAGGCGCGCGCCTGGCCGGGGCTGGAAGGGATGGACCTCGCCAAGGAGGTGTCGTGCCGCCAGATGTACCGCTGGTCGGGCGGCCGCTGGGCGCCGGGACGCGGCTATGAGGAAGGCGCCGAGGACGAAGGCAGGCCCCACGTGGTCGCCATCGACTACGGCTCAAAGCGCAACATCTTCCGCAACCTCGCCGACGCCGGCGCCCGCGTCACCGTGCTCCCCGCCACCGCCACCTTCGAGGAGGTGATGGCGCACGAACCGGACGGCATCTTCCTTTCCAACGGCCCCGGCGACCCGGCCGCGACCGGCGAATATGCGGTGCCGGTGATCCGCAAGCTGCTGGAGACGAAGAAGCCGCTCTTCGGCATCTGCCTCGGCCATCAGCTCCTCGGGCTGGCGGTGGGCGCGAAGACGGTGAAGATGCACCAGGGCCACCGCGGCGCCAACCACCCGGTCAAAAGGCTGGAGGATGGGCGGGTGGAGATCACGTCGATGAACCATGGCTTCGCGGTGGAGGCGGAGACGCTGCCGGAGAATGCGAAAGCGACCCATATTTCGCTGTTCGACGGGAGCCTGGCCGGGCTGGAGCTGACCGATCGACCGGCTTTCAGCGTCCAGTACCATCCGGAGGCGAGCCCCGGACCGCAGGACAGCACCTATCTGTTCGGGAAGTTCGTGGGACAGCTGGGAAAGTGAGGCGGGTCGCCCTCCATACCCCCTCTCCCCGGCGGGGAGAGGGCTGGGGTGAGGGGGTCCTGAGTCCGCTATTGAGGCTCATCGCTTCGCGTCCGCGCGATCAGAAGGTCCTGCCTGATCGCCTCCAGAACCGTATCGACGTTGCCGAGCACGTCGTGGTTCCAGAACCGGACGACGCGATAGCCGTGGCGCTCTATCGCTTCGGTGCGGGCTGCGTCTCTTTCAAAGCTGTGCTGCCCCCCGTCGAGTTCAACCGCGAGCCGCGCAGTGCGGCATGCGAAATCCGCAACATAGTTTCCGATCTGGAACTGGGAGACGAACTTCTCGCCCTCGAACCTGCGGCTGCGGAGATAGTACCACAAGCGCGCTTCCGCCTCTGTCATGTTCCTGCGCAGCTTGCGCGCGATCGGCGTCAGGCGCTTGCTTCCCACCGCAGGTCCCCCTCACCCAACCCTCTCCCCGCCGGGGAGAGGGCTTATCCGGCCGAGCCTATCACATATGCCTAAGCGCACAGACATCTCCTCCATCCTCATCATCGGCGCCGGTCCGATCGTCATCGGGCAGGCGGCGGAGTTCGATTATTCGGGGACGCAGGCCGCCAAGACGCTGAAGGCGGAAGGCTACCGCGTCGTGTTGGTCAATTCGAACCCGGCGACGATCATGACCGATCCGGAGCTCTCCAACGCCACCTATATCGAGCCGATCACGCCTGAATTCGTCGCCCGCATCATCGAGAAGGAGCGGCCGGACGCGGTGCTGCCGACGATGGGCGGGCAGACCGCGCTCAACACCGCGCTCGCCCTCTTCAAGGACGGAACGCTCGACAAATATGGCGTGAAGATGATCGGCGCCGACGCCGAGGCGATCGAGAAGGCCGAGGACCGCCTCAAGTTCCGCGACGCCATGTCGAAGATCGGGCTGGAAAGTCCGCGCTCCGCCATCGCCCACAGCCTCGAGGAGGCGGTCGCGGCGCTCGACGTCACCGGCCTTCCCGCCATCATCCGCCCGAGCTTCACCCTGGGCGGCACCGGCGGCGGCATCGCCTACAATCGCGAGGAATTCGTCGAGATCGTCACCGGCGGCCTCGAGGCGTCGCCGACCACCGAAGTGCTGATCGAGGAATCGGTGCTCGGCTGGAAGGAATATGAGATGGAGGTCGTCCGCGACAGGAACGACAATGCCATCATCGTCTGCTCGATCGAGAATATCGACCCGATGGGCATCCACACGGGCGATTCGATCACCGTCGCGCCGGCGCTGACGCTGACCGACAAGGAATATCAGGCGATGCGCAATGCCAGCATCGCGTGCCTGCGGGAAATCGGCGTCGAAACAGGCGGTTCCAACGTCCAGTTCGCGGTCAATCCGAAGGACGGCCGCCTCGTCGTCATCGAGATGAACCCGCGCGTCAGCCGCAGCTCTGCGCTCGCGTCGAAGGCGACCGGCTTCCCGATCGCCAAGGTCGCCGCCAAGCTCGCCGTCGGCTACACGCTCGACGAGATTCAGAACGACATCACCGGCGTCACCCCGGCCTCGTTCGAGCCGACCATCGACTATGTCGTCACCAAGATCCCGCGCTTCGCCTTCGAGAAGTTCAAGGGCTCCGAGCCCTTGCTCTCGACCGCGATGAAGTCGGTCGGGGAGGCGATGGCGATCGGCCGCAACATCCACGAGAGCCTGCAGAAGGCCTTGAGAAGCCTCGAGACCGGCCTCACCGGCCTCGACGGCGTCAAGCCGCTCTACGGCGCGCCCCGCATCGAGATCGAGGCCGCGCTCGCCCGCCCGACGCCCGACCGGCTCCTCGTCGCCGCCCAGGCGCTGCGCGAAGGCTTCACCGTCGCCGAGATCCACGCCATCGCCAGGTTCGACCCCTGGTTCCTCGAGCGGCTGGAGGAGATCGTCGCGGCCGAGGACGAGATCTGCCGCGAGGGCCTGCCGGGCGACGCGGCCGGCCTGCGCCGCCTCAAGGCCATGGGCTTCTCCGACAAGCGCCTCGCCGAGCTCGCCGTCCGCTTCGCCCACCTGCCCGGCGGCATCCTCGGCAAGGTCGCCGCGCGCACCCACGGCCTGATCCACGACGCGGTGAAGGCGATGACCGGCGCCACCACCGAGGACGAGGTCCGCGCGCTGCGCCACAAGCTCGGCGTCCGCCCGGTCTTCAAGCGCATCGACACCGTCGCCGCCGAGTTCGAGGCGAAGACGCCCTACATGTATTCGACCTACGAGGCGCCGAGCTTCGGCGAACCCGAAGACGAGAGCGCACCCTCGGACCGCCGCAAGGTCGTGATCCTCGGCGGCGGCCCGAACCGCATCGGGCAGGGGATCGAGTTCGATTATTGCTGCTGCCACGCCTGCTACGCGCTCGGCGATGCGGGCTTCGAGACGATCATGATCAACTGCAACCCCGAGACGGTGTCGACCGATTACGACACCTCGGACCGGCTCTATTTCGAGCCGCTCACCGTGGAGGATGTGCTCGAAATCCTCCACGTCGAGCAGAGCAGGGGCGAGCTCGCCGGCGTCATCGTCCAGTTCGGCGGCCAGACCCCCTTGAAGCTCGCCGCCGCGCTCGCCCGGGAGGGGATCCCGATCCTCGGCACCTCGCCCGACGCCATCGACCTCGCCGAGGACCGGGAGCGCTTCGCCGCCCTCGTCAACCGGCTCGGCCTCAAGCAGCCCGAAAACGGCATGGCGCGCAGCCGCGAGGAAGCGATCGCCGTCGCCGACCGGATCGGCTATCCGGTGCTCACGCGCCCCAGCTACGTGCTCGGCGGCCGCGCGATGGAGATCGTCGACGGCCCGGCCCAGCTCGAAGACTATATCGTCACCGCGGTCCAGGTCTCCGGCGACAGCCCGGTGCTCATCGACCAGTATCTGCGCGACGCGATCGAGGTCGACGTCGATGCGATCTGCGACGGGAAGGACGTCGCCATCGCCGGCGTTATGCAGCATATCGAGGAAGCCGGCGTCCATTCGGGCGACAGCGCCTGCTCGCTGCCGCCCTACAGCCTCGACGGCGAGGTGGTCGCCGAGATCGAGCGGCAGACGCGCGCCCTCGCGCTCGCGCTGGGGGTCGTCGGGCTGATGAACGTCCAGTTCGCGGTCAAGGACGGGCTGGTCTACCTGATCGAGGTCAATCCCCGCGCCAGCCGCACCGTGCCCTTCGTCGCCAAGGCGATCGGCACCCCCATCGCCAAGATCGCGGCGCGGGTGATGGCCGGGGAGTCGCTGATGCAGTTCCTCCCCATCCACCGCGACATCAAGCATATCGCGGTCAAGGAAGCCGTCTTCCCGTTCGCGCGCTTTCCGGGCGTCGATCCGGTGCTCTCGCCGGAAATGAAGTCTACCGGCGAAGTGATGGGAATCGATGACGATTTCGCCAAGGCGTTCCTCAAGTCGCAGATCGGCGCCGGCCTCGTCCTCCCCGAAAGCGGCACGCTCTTCGTGTCGGTGAAGGGGACCGACAAGCCGCTGATCGTGCCGGCCGTGCGAGCGATGGCGGAGATGGGCTTCACCGTCATCGCCACCGACGGCACCGCCGACTATCTCGGCGGCGAGGGCATTAAGGTCGAGCGGGTGAACA
>JBKBVA010000148.1:0-6762 GCA_046289665.1 Allosphingosinicella sp. | reverse complement strand
CGGCCACGGGGGCGCCGATCGTCGGCTGCGCGCCGCTGGCGATCGAGGACGAGGGGCCGCGCGCCGACGCCGCCTTCGATCCCGATTACGCGCCCGACCGGGTGCTGGAGGACGGGGAGCGGCTGGAGGGCGAAGGCTGGACGCTCGAAGCGGTGGCGACGCCGGGCCATACGTCGAACCATCTGTGCTACGCCCTGCCCGAAGAGAAGGCGCTGTTCACCGGCGACCATGTGATGGGCTGGTCGACCACGGTGGTGGCGCCGCCCGACGGCGACATGGCGGCCTATATGGCGAGCCTCGCGCGGCTGCAGGCGCGGGACGATTCCGTCTATTACCCCGCCCACGGGCCGGCGATCGAGCGGCCGCAGGCGCATGTCCGCGCGCTGACCGGGCACCGCCGGATGCGCGAGCAGCAGATCCTGAAGCAACTCCAGGCCGGGGAGGGGCGTATATCCTCCATGGTAAGCGCAATGTATGCGGGGCTCGACCCGCGGCTGCACGGGGCGGCGGAGCGGTCGGTTCTCGCCCATCTCATCGATCTCGAGGCGCGCGGGCTGGCGGCGCGGCGCGGCGGCGCGTGGGAGGCGGCGGCGTGAGGAAGACGCCGCTGATCCTCCTCGCCGTCGCGCTGGCGGCGATTGCGCTGTTCGCCTGGTGGCAGCGGTCCGAGCGGCTGGAGGCGGAGCGCAGGCTCGGCCTCGACGCGTCGCGGGTGGTGTCGGAGAGCTTCTCCAACGCCGCCGAGGTGAAGGTCGGGACGCTGAGCGGCAGGATCGTCGCAAAAGGCGAGGACCGCGGGTTCCTCGGCCTGGTGCCGTCCGAGCAGACCACGCAGCTTCCGTTCAGCGTCGACTATTTCGTCGACCTCGATTCGATCGGCCAGGGCGACTATCGGTGGGACGAGGCGACCAAGACGCTGAGCGTGGCAATCCCGGACGTGACGGTCGGCAGGCCCAATATCGACGAGACCGCCGCCCAGTCCCGCCAGAAGGGGATCTACATCTCGCGCAGCGCCTCGCAGGAGCTGGCGCGGCAGACCTCGCGCTTCGCCAATGCCCGGGCGATGCGGGCGGCGCGCGAACCCGAGAGGCTGGAGCAGGCGCGGGCCAATGCCCGGACGGTGGTGGCGCGGATGGCGCAGGCGCCGCTGCAGGCGGCGGGGCTGGGCGAGGTGCAGGTGGCGGTGCGCTTCCCCTGGGAGACGGGAGACGCGGGCGCCGCGGAGCGCTGGGACCAGTCGCGGCGGCCGGAAGAGGTGCTGGAGGAGCGGCGGGCGGCGGGGAAGTGAGGCGAGGCGGCCCCGACCGGCCGCGCCGCCGACCGTCGTCCCGGCGAAGGCCGGGACCTTGGCCCGGAAAGGACGCCGCCGCCTTTCACCCGACGAGATCCCGGCCTCCGTCGGGATGACGCGTGACGCCGGGATCGGACAGGGCGGCGCCTGGCCCGCGGACGCTTGAAAAATGCCTCAAAACGCCTAGCTGAAAGACCAGGGCCGGGACCGATCTTCCGGGCCGTTCGAGCGGGGACCAACAGGCGTATGAACGCACCCAATGCCAGCCTGCGCGGGCTCGACCTGCGCGCCGAGATCGACCGGCTGCGCAAGGAGCGCAACGCCGTCATCCTCGCCCATTATTATCAGACGCCCGAGATCCAGGACCTCGCCGACTTCATCGGCGACAGCCTCGATCTGTCGCGCAAGGCGCAGGCGACCGACGCCGACGTCATCGCCTTTTGCGGCGTGCGCTTCATGGCCGAGACGGCGAAGATCCTGTCGCCCGAAAAGACCGTGATCCTGCCCGACATGGACGCGGGCTGCAGCCTCGAGGACAGCTGCCCGCCGGACCAGTTCCGCGCCTTCCGCGAGGCGCATCCCGACCATATCGCGCTCACCTACATCAACAGCTCGGCCGAGGTGAAGGCGCTCTCCGACATCATCGTCACCAGCTCGTCGGCGGAGACGATCCTGGGTCAGATCCCGAGGGACCAGAAGATCATCTTCGGCCCGGACAAGAATCTCGGCGGCTGGCTGGCGCGCAAGACCGGGCGCGACATGCTGCTGTGGCCGGGCGTGTGCATCGTCCACGAGGCTTTTTCGGAGACCGAGCTGCTGAAGCTGAAGGCGCTGCACCCGGGCGCGCCGGTGCTGGCGCATCCCGAATGCCCGCCGCACATCCTCGACCATGCCGACGAGGTCGGATCGACCAAGGTGATCCTCGATTACGCGCTGTCCTCGCCGTCCGACGTGATGATCGTCGCGACCGAGCCGCACATCATGCACCAGATGGAGAAAGCGGCGCCGCACAAGACCTTTATCGGCGCGCCGGGCGCGGACGGGAACTGCAACTGCAACATGTGCCCGTACATGGCGCTCAACACGATGGAGAAGCTCTACGTGGCGCTGCGCGACCTTCAGCCGCGGATCGAGATGGAGGAGGGGCTGCGCCTCGCCGCCAAGACCTCGCTCGACCGCATGCTGGAGATGGCGGCGAACACGGTCGGCAAGGGCGACGTCGGCCGGCCGGTGCTGGCGGGCTGAGGCGCCTCTTGCCCCCTCGGCTTTGCGGACGGGGCGGATTGGGCTAGGGGGAGGGGGATGCGTTCGTCCCCCGTTTCCCGCCGCTTCGAAGCCGCCGCATGCTGAGCGGGATGCGGGCGGAGCTGCGGCGGATCTGGCTCGACCTCAAGGGCAGCTACTGGTTCATCCCCTCGATCCTCAGCCTGCTCGCGGCGGGGCTTTCCGCGCTCACCATCTGGCTCGACCTGATCGGCGCGAGCTGGTGGTTCAGCGGCACCGGCTGGCTCGAATCGAGCGGCGTCGAGGGCGCGCGAAGCCTGCTCACCGTCATCGCCAGCGCGATGATCGCGATGGCCTCCACGGTGTTCGCGATCACCATCGCCGCGGTCGCCTATGCGTCGGGCAATTACGGGCCGCGCCTCCTCACCAACTTCATGAACGACCGCGGCAACCAGGTGTCGCTCGGCGTCTTCATCGCCACCTTCGTCTACGCGCTCTCGGTGCTGCGGGTGGTCGACAGCGGCGACAACGATACCGGCGCGGGCGGGGCGGACATGTTCATTCCGCAGCTGTCGCTGTTCGTCGCCAGCCTGATGGTGATCGGCGCGGTCGGCGTGCTGGTCTATTTCCTCCACCACATACCCGCCAGCATCCGCATCAACACGGTCGTCGCCGGCATCGGGCGCAACCTCCTCTCCGACATAGAGGAGCGCTTCCCCGACGCATTCGACGGCGCGGAGCCGGTGCGGCGCGTCGGCGGCACGCCGGTCTTCCCCGACACCACCGGCTATGTCGAGATCATCGAATTCGCCACCCTCCACCGCTGCGCCGAGAAATGGGACGCGACGGTGAGCCTCGCAGTCCGCACCGGGGACTTCGTCCATCCGGGCGTCGCGCTGGTGGAGGTTTCGGGCGCCGGGGTGGACGAGGAGCTGACCAAGCGGGTACGCGACGCCTTCGCGATCGGAGCGAGCCGGACGCGGGCGCAGGACCTCGAATATCTGATCGACGAACTGGCCGAGATCGCGCTGCGCGCGCTCTCCCCCGGGATCAACGATCCGTTCACCGCGGTGTCGGCGATCCACTGGCTGGGCGCGGCGATGGCGAGCCTCGGGCGGCGGAACCTGTGCCGCGGCCCCGAGCAGGACAAATATGATCCGGAGCGGGTGCGCCCGGTGCCCGACGATTTCCGCCACTATCTGGAGCGCGCCTTCGGGGCGATCCGCGCCTCGGCCGCAGGGAGCCCGATCGCGTCGAAGATGTTCCTCGACGCGCTCGCGCTGGCGGAAGGCAGCGCCGCCTCGCCCGAGCGGCGGCGGATGATCGCCGAGCAGGCGGATCTGCTCGCCGCCCAGGCGGAGACCGCCTTGTCCGGGCCGTCGCTGGACGACGTTCACGAGCGGCTGAAACGATTCCACAAGCAGACCGCAGCTTCGCCCCCGCCCCGGGAATAACCCGTTCCGCAAGGAGACCGCCATGTACCGCTTCGCCATTCCCGCCGCAGCCCTGCTGCTTTCCGCCTGCGCCCACGACGCGGTCGCCACCGCCGACGCCGCCGCGCCGGCCCAGCCTGCCGCCGCCGCGCAGGCCGAGGATCCCTATCTGTGGCTGGAGGAGGTGCAGGGCGAACGGGCGCTGGCCCAGGTGCGGACATGGAATGCCGAGACCGAGAGCGTCCTGACGAAGGACCCGAAATACGAGCAGTATCGCAGCCGCGCACGCGCCATCCTCGACGACGAGCAGCAGATCGCGATGCCGGACGCGGTGATGGGCGACATGGTGACCAACCTGTGGCGCGACGCCGACAATCCGCGCGGCATCTGGCGGATCTCGCCGCTCGAACCCTATCTCGCCGGCAATCCGCAGTGGCGCACCCTGATCGACGTCGATGCGCTCGGCCGGCAGGAGGGGAAGAGCTGGGCCTGGCACGGCGCCAACTGCCTGCCGCCGGCTTATGAGAGGTGCCTGGTGGCGCTTTCGCCCGGCGGCACCGATGCGGACGTGGTCCGGGAGTTCGACCTCAAGGCCGGCCGCTTCGTCGAGGGCGGCTTCATGGTGCCCGAAGCGAAGAGCGCGGTGACCTGGGTCGACCGCGACACCCTGCTGGTGGTGACCGATTTCGGCGAGGGATCGCTGACCGAATCCGGCTACGGCAGGATCGCCAGGCTGTGGAAGCGCGGGACGCCGCTGTCGGCGGCGACGACGGTGCTCGAAGGCGAGAGGACGGACGTGGCGGTGGCGCCCTTCGCCGCGCAGGACGGCGACCGGCGCTGGACCTTCCTGCGGCGCGGAAAGACCTTCTGGACCAACGATTATTCGCTGCTGACGCCGGACGGGCGGCTGGTGCGAACGCCTTTGCCCGAGGATGCGGAATATGAGGATGTGATCGGCGGCCGGCTGATCGCCAAGCTGCAGAGCCCGCTCGGCGGCCTGCCGGAGGGCGCGGTCATCGCCTACGACCTCGCCGGGATCGCGGCGGGGCGCAATCCGGCGCCGGAGCTGGTGATGGCGCCGACCGCGAAGCAGGCGATCGAGGAGGTCTCCGCCTCCGACAACGTGCTCTGGGTCAAGGCGCTGGAGGACGTGTCGGGCAAGCTCTTCGCGCTGCGCCGCGGCGCCGACGGGCGGTGGAGCGGCGATGCCGTCGCGCTGCCGACCAACAGCACGATCCACATCGCCGGCACGGCGGGCAGGCAGGACCTCGCCTTCGCGACGGTGGAGAGCATGCTGACCCCGCCGGCGCTCTACGCGGTGCGCGCGGGCGCGGCGCCGAAGCCGGTGCAGAGCCTGCCGCCCAAGTTCGACGCGGCGCAGTTCGACGTCGAGCAGCGCTTCGCCACTTCGAAGGACGGGACCCGCATCCCCTATTTCCTGGTGCGCAGGAAGGGGACGAGCGGGCCGGTGCCGGCCCTGATCCATGCCTATGGCGGCTTCCGCGCGGCGCAGACGCCGGGCTACCTCACCGGCCAGCCCTACCGGGCCGGTCCGCTCGGCCTGTTCTGGGCCGAGGAAGGCAATGCCTATGTGCTCGCCAACATCCGCGGCGGCGGCGAATACGGGCCGGAATGGCACCGCTCGGTGCTGCGCGAGAACCGGCAGAAGAGCTTCGACGATCTCCACGCGGTGGCGGAGGATCTGGTGCGGACCGGCGTCTCGCAGCCGAAGAAGATCGGCATTTCGGGGCGATCGAACGGCGGGGTGCTGGTCGGCGCGGCGATGAACCAGCGGCCGGACCTCTACGGCGCGGTGATCTCGGGATCGCCGCTCGCCGACATGAAGCGTTATTCGCAGCTCCTCGCCGGCGCCTCGTGGGTGGGCGAATATGGCGACCCGCAGAAGCCCGAGGACTGGGCGTTCATGTCGCAATATTCGCCCTACCAGAATCTGCGCAGGGGCGTCGATTACCCCGCCCCCTTCTACTACACCTCGACGCTCGACGACCGGGTGCACCCCGGCCATGCGCGCAAGATGATCGCCCGGCTCGCCGAATATGGGAACGATTTCTACTATCACGAGCATATGGAAGGCGGCCACGCGGCCGGCGTCGACCGGGCGGAGGACGCGACCCGCGCCGCCCTGCTGATGGCCTATCTGCGGCGGGAGCTGGGATCGGAGGCGGAGTGAGCTTCACCATCGACGGATTCGACCTCGACCGCTTCGTGCGTGAGACGCTCGCCGAGGATCTCGGCGAGGGCGGGGACATTACGTCGGAGGCGGTGATTCCGGCGGAGGCGCGCTTCGCCGGGGTCATGGACAGCCGCGATGCGATCGTCGTGGCGGGGCTGCCGATCGCGGAAGCTTTCTTTCAGACGCTCGATCCCGAGGTGGAGATCGAGCGGCTGGCGGAGGACGGGGACGCGGTCGCGGCGGGGGCCGACCTGCTGCGGCTTTCCGGCAAGGCGCGGGCGCTGCTGACGGCGGAGCGTTCGGCGCTGAACGTGGTCCAGCATCTCTCCGGCATCGCCACCTTGACCCGCGCCTATGTCGAGGCGGTCGCCGGGACGGGGGCGGTGCTGCTCGACACCAGGAAGACGATCCCCGGCCTGAGGCGCCTCGAAAAATATGCGACGCGGATGGGCGGGGCGCGCAACCACCGCATGGGCCTGTGGGACGCGGCGATGATCAAGGACAATCATGTCGCGGTCGCCGGCGGCGTCGGCGAGGCGGCGCGGCGGGCCAAGGCGGCGGGGATCGGCACGATCATCGTCGAGGTCGACCGGCTGGAGCAGATCGAGCCGGCCATCGCC
>JBKBVA010000147.1:6552-6788 GCA_046289665.1 Allosphingosinicella sp. | reverse complement strand
GATCAGCGCATCGGAGACGTTCATCTCCACGCCGACGATCGTCACCGGCCAGGCGCGGACCGGCACCGAGGGATCGTCGGGCCGCGACCAGAGGATCATGGTGCGGCCGATCCAGGATTGGCCGCCCAGCGCGCCGCCGGCCGGGATCTGGCTGTTCATCGGCAGGCGGTTGTTGCCCGCCGCCAGCGCGAGCAGCAACTCGGTCGCGCCGGCGGCGAGGCACGGTTCTCCGGGAT
>JBKBVA010000147.1:0-6542 GCA_046289665.1 Allosphingosinicella sp. | reverse complement strand
TACGGCTCCGCGGGCAGGACTTTTTTTGCCCGCTGGTGTTTTTTTTCTCCCCCCCTCCTACACACCCACCCCTCCTTCCCTCCCTCCTCCGAGGCACGGTTCGCCGGGATCGGCCATGTGGAGCCGCATCGCGTTCCAGCTCGAATGGGCGACGAGGCTGCCGGTGTCGCTCAGCCCCTCGCCAAGCTCGAAAGCGACGGGGGCCTTGCCTTCGGGCGTGGTCCAGAAGGCGAGGCGATCGGCATAGTCGAAGGTCAGGGCGGTCGATGCCGTCGCCTGGCCGGCGAGGTCGAGGCTGAGGAGGCACGAGGCGTTCCGGCCCGGATCGGGCACGTAGTCGACCAGGCTGGCGAGCCGCATCCGGCTGCGGCGCTGCGTCGCCGTCGGCAGGTGCATCTCGCGCGCGAAGCGGTCCTGTATGTAGGCGAACTCGTCGCCGAGCGCGGCGGCGAGCTCCTGCACCATCACGCCGAAGTCGGCGGTGATGAGCTCGCCCCATTCGGGATAGTAGCGGGCGGCGAAATCGCCCAGCGCGCTGCCCAGGCTCTCGAAGTCGCGGGCGAGATAGTCGATCTCGACGTCGCGGCCCGCCTCCTCCGGACACGCGCACACCGCCTCGCAGTCGAATCCGGTGTCGCAGCCCTGCTTGAAGGAGAAGAGGGCGTCGTTGAAGAAGGGGTCGATCGCGGGATGCGCGACGTGCAGCCGGTAGTTGGAGAAGTCGCCGGGGCGCGCGAACCTGAGGTGGAGCGCGATCCTGTTCGTCCCGCCGACCGGCACGCTGCGGAACTCGGCGGCGAGCGGCGTCATCTGCGCCGCGGTCTCGCCGCCGCCCTCGGCGGTCGCCGTCACCGCGCCGCCATAGGCGAGCGGGAGCGCGGCCGGATCGACCATCAGCACGGGCGGCGGGCCGTCGGCGGTGACCACCAGTCCGGGATCGACCACGAAGAAGACGAGCAGCTCGGTCTGGTCCGCGGGATCGACCACCTGGACGAAGTCGATGCCGGTGAGGCGCGGCGGCGCCTGGTCGCACAGCATCCCGCGGCGGTCGATGACGACGGCCATCAGGCGGTCACCTCCATCGTCAGGAACTGCTGCTCGCCCTTGGCGAGGACGAGATAGTCGATGTCGACGAACAGCGTCTCGCCCGCCACCCGCACCCGCACTTCCTCGGTGCGGATGTAGCGGCCGAGCCAGCGGTCGAGGGCCTGCAGCACCATCGTCTGGACGAAGTTCTCCATCCCGGCGCCGAGCGGCGCGAAGACCAGGCGGCGGATCGAGGCGCCGAATTCGGGCCGGTTGATCCGCTCGCCCTGCGCGGTCATCACCGTCTGGAGGATGAGGGCGCGGACGTACGCGCCGTAATCGTCCTGCTCGGCGATCGCGCCGGCGGAGGCGTCGATCGCGAACGGATAGGCGAAATGGTCGAAGGCGGTCATCGCATCAGCTCCCCGAAGCCCGCGGGTCGGGGGTGACGATGGTCATCGGGCTCGGAATGGGCGTCGGGGCGGGGACGATCGCCTGCCCGCTGCAGCCCTGTCCGATGGTCGGGACGTTGCCGACGAGGACGTGCTGGTTCGGCACGATCCAGTTGCCGACCGTGCTGGGGCCGGGGAAGCTCACCACGTCGGTGGAGAGCGCGACCTTGCCCATCGCGGTCGACACCCTCTGGTTCGCGCTGACGAAGGACGTGGCCGGGACCGCCGTCCCGTCCTGCACGCCCGCGGGCAGGGTGAGAAGGCCGCCCGGCATCAGACCACCGTCAGCGCGCCGTCGAGCACGTCGAAGCTCGCCTGGCTCAACGTGGTCTTGCGGGAGCCGGCGGTCTGTACCACCGAATCAGCCTCGGTGCTGAGCTCGGTCGCCGACAGCTTGAGCTTGCCGCCGCCGGTCTTCTCGATGGTGAGCTCGCCCGCATCGTCGTCGATGCGGATGACGAAATTCTTGGTCCGCCAGAATTTGACGCCCGGAACCCCGTCGGCCGGATCGACGGCGCCGTCGGGCCAGAAGCAGCCGCTCCAGATCGGGAAATCGAGGTTCCCCGCCTCGAACTCGACCCAGACGTTGGCACCGACGTCGGGCATCGAGAAGAAGCCCGAGCCGTCCGGACTGGCGCTCGGCACGCAGGGCAGCGCCCAGACCGGCTGGGTGTTGAAGATGGCGGGCACCGTCACCTGGAGGCGGCCGCGCTTCTGGTCGTCGCTGTTGTTCGAGACGAGGCCCCGATACTTGCCGAAATAGCGGCGGTTCATCAGATCGGTCAGCTGTTCGATCGCGGCTTCAAGCATGGCCCGCCTCCGGAAGCGCGTTGCGCCGCAAGGTCACGTCCATGAGGTGCGCCCACGGGTTGATCACGTGCAGCACCTTGGAGACCTGGTAGCGGCCGCTGTGGGCGAAGCCGCTGCCTTCGACGCGGACGAGTTCGTGCGGCTGGAGGACCCCGCGCAGGAGGTGCGCGGTGGTGCTCGCGGTGGCGGTGACGAACCAGCTTTCGGCCGCGAGCGTCGCGCGGGTCTCCGACGCGCGGTCGGCGGCGCTCCCGGCGCCCGCCGGGTTGATCGTGCGCACGACATGGTAGGTGTCGAGCGTCGTCTGGGCCGCCTCGGCGACGGGCGGCGGCGGGTTGGTCGGCTCGTCCTCTTCCTTGGCGCCGGACCGTTCGTCGACGCCGGCGAGCAGCGCCGCCGTCGCCTTCTCGACGTCGACGTCGATGTCGAAGGCGCTGATGTTGCGGCACGGATCGTCGGTAACGTTGAGGCGCAGGACGATCTCGTCGCTGTCGCCGACGAGCTGGTCGAGCGTCGGGGTCGGGGAGGCGGAGGCGGAGGCGGCGCTGCCGTAATCCGGCGAGGGCTGGAAGACGCCGCTCTCGATGATCATGAAGCTGGTCGCGCCGACTCCGGCCTCGACCGTATAGGCGATCCAGAATTCGTAGCCGAGCCGCCGCGCGAGGTCGTTCATGACCTGGAGATCGGCCGAACTCTGGTTGAGCGAGCGCGTGCCCTCCTCGAACACCACCTCCTCGCTCGCCTTCACTTCCGGCTGGAACTGGTGGAGCGCGAGGATCGCCGAGGCGACGTCGGTGGCGCGGCCGGTCCACACCGCGCTGACCGGCGTCCGGTCCATCTCGATCCGGCGGTCCTCGCCGTGCACCTCGAGCCAGCTGCCCGGCCCGCCGAGCACCGACGAGGACTTGACCTTGGTGATCGGACCCCGAACCAGGCAGACGGTGTCGCCGCTCTTCTCGTCCGGCACCAGGACCGACACCATCTCCCCCGCCCGCAGCGCGGTGGCGGAGAGGGCCTTGGGCTGGCCTTCGCAAATATCCTCCTCGAACCGGACCGCATATTTGGTCGCCTTGGAGATCTCCTGCTCGACCCGGATCTCGGCGACGAGGTCGCAAAGGCCCCCCTCGAGCGCCAGGTTGCCCGCGCCGGTGGCGATGACGAATCCGGCGGCCATCTAATCCCCCCGCCGCGTGGGAATGGTGACGGTCGGCGCCTCGGCGAGGGCGTCCGGAAGCAGGACGCCGTTGGCCTCGGCGATGCGCCAGAAGCCGGCGCCGTCGTCCAGATAGAAATGGGCGAGATGGTCGAGCCGCTGATGCTCCTTCTTGCGATGCTGGCCGAGCGCCGTCTGCTCCGGGACTTCCGCGGGGGTGAGCGCGACCACCGGCCGGCCGCGGCGGTCCGTCGCCTGCGCCGTGGCGGCGTAGCGGACGTAGCGGCTCCTGGGATCGAAGGTCGCCATCTTCTACCCCTGCACCAGCCCGGCAATGTCGAAGCCGGTGTTCGCGAGATTGGCGATGGCGAGCAGGTTCTCCTGCGTCTCGTTGAGGTTCCACGCGGCGATCGCCAGCTCCGAGAGGAAATCGTCCTTGCAGCGGAAGAGGTTGGGCGTGAGCACCTGGAGCTGCACCGACACCTTGGCGTGGATCGGGTAGAGCAGGCCCGTGAACATCGTCTCCTCGATGCTGAGCGAGGTGAGGCGGACGGGCAGCATCAGGCCGGGCCCGAAGAGCAGGAAGGTGATCGGAACGGTCGGCCGATGCGAGATGGCGCTCCCCTGGCCGACCAGGTTCGCGGCGCTCTGGACGAGGTCTCCGGCCATGCCCTGGCTGGGCTTGGCCAGCTTCTTGAGCGCCGCGACGCGCGAGGCGACGCCGGTCGCGATGTTGACGGGATTGTCGACCTGCGCCGGATCGGCGGCGTCGAGGAACAGGTCGAAGCCGATCTTCTCGTCGGGCGGGTTGGGCGCCACGTCCGGGGCGGCGCCGGCCGATGCCGAGGCGTTGTTCTCGAACGGGTTCCACGGCGTCAGGCCGCGGGTGATCTTGGCGGGGTTGTACTGGAACATGACGATGTTCGGCGTGAACAGCACGATGTCCGGGATCAGCTGGACGAACAGGCCCGGCATGTTCTTGGCGCCCGGCGGGAAGGCGGATTCAGCCATCGCGCCCTCCGTTCAGGAAGCCCGCGAGCGCCCGGGCGGCGGCGCGGCCCGGCGCATCGCCCTGGGCTTCGAGCCGGACGCGCGCACCCGTCGGAGCGGAAGCGCCGCGCAAGGCCGCCGCCTCGCCGGAAAATTGCGCGGCGATGCCGCGCGCCGCGTCCGCGGACGGGGCGCGGATGCGGAGGCGCGCGATGCGCAGGGGGGCGGCCGGGTCAGCCACAGGACGCGAGCTCCGCGCGCACCTTGTGGTCGAGCGCCCGCCCGTCCTTGGCGAGCTCGCGCTCGATGCCGACGAGCAGGTCCTCCAGCTCCGGAGCGGCGCGCCCGTCCGCATCCCGGCTGAAGGCGGCGCTCAGCGCCGCGCCCTTGATCTGGGCGGGGCTGAGGTCGAGGCTCGCGAGCCGCTCGCACCAGGCGGCAAGCGCGGGCTCCTCCGGCACCGCGTCGGACAGCGTCTCGATATGCCGCCGCCAGAGCAACCGCCGCTCGGCGGTGCCCGGCGCGCCGAAATCCACCATGTGGCGGATGCGGCGAATGAAGGCGGGGTCGATATTCTCCTTCTTGTTGGTGGTGAGGATCGCCGCGCCGTCAAAGCCTTCGATGAGCTGGAGGAGGTAGTTGGTGTCGGCATTGGCGTGGCGGTCCAGCGCGTCCTTGGTCTCGGTGCGCCGCGCGAACAGCGCATCGGCCTCGTCGAACAGCAGCAGCGCGCCGGTGCCCTGGACGTGGGAAAAGATGGCGCGCAGGTTCTTCGCCGTCTCGCCGATGAACTTGGAGATGACGGAAGCGCAGTCGACCCGCACCAGATCGACCTGCAGCGTGCGGGCGAGCACCTGGGCGGCCATCGTCTTGCCCGTGCCCGGCGGGCCGTGGAACAGGATGGACTGGCCGAGGCCGCCATATTTGGCGCGCCGGTCGCCTTGCGCCAGCAGCCGGTCGCGCGCCCGCATCTCGCCGAGCAGCGTCTCGATCAGCGCGCGCTGCCGCGCCGGCAGCACGAGGTCGCCCCAGTCGTAGGGCTGATCGAGCAACTGGGCGTCCTGCTCCAGCCGGGCGCGGGCGCTGGCGCGGATGCGCAGGCACGCCTCGCCGCAATCGGCCGGGCGGTGCTCGGCGGCGGCGAGCAGGTCGCCGAGGCGCGCGCCGGCGAGCGCGCGGTCCGCCGCCTCCCCGTCGATCTCCGGCAGACCAGGCCCGCAGGCGTTCCACACCGCCCGCTTTTCGGCGGCCGAAAGGGGCGGGAGCGACACGGCGAGATCGACCAGGCCCGATGCGGGGGTCGCCGAGGGCGCAGCGACGGCGACGAACTGGACGGGCGTGCTGGCGACCTGCGGCGACCAGCTCCGCGGCGGCCGGTCCCAGTAGAGGGCGTGGCCGGTGATCAGCGCGAGCCGCTGCGCGCGCATATAGAGGTCGGGCTCGTCCTCCGGCGCGTCCCCGCCGATGCGCAGCAGCCGCGTGCCGAGCAGTTCGGCCACCGCCGCGGCGAAGTGGAGGCGCCCCGAGCCGCCCGGCGCCGCGACCAGGATCCGCACCGCCCGCTTCATGTCGATCAGCCGCCCGACCGCCGCGGCGGTCTGCGCGACCGGCCATCCGGCGACCGGCAAGGCGGGGGGGGCCACGCTCTCGGCGCATCCGGCGAGCCGGCGGTCGGGGCCGGGGCGGCCGAGGGTGGGGCCGTAGGGCTGGCCCTTGCGCAGGTCGGCGGGGCGGGTGGCCATCCAGGCGGCCGGGGGCGGGATGGGCAGCGACGAGCGGGGCTTGTCGGCGTACGACGCGGGCACGTAGTCGGGAGCAGCCATCAGACCTCCGGGACGCCCTCGACTGTTGCGTGGCCGAGCAGCGCGTAGACGAGCGAGCTGGTGAGAGCTTCCCACGACGCCTCGATGATGTTGCCCGAAACGCCGACGGTGTTCCAGGCGCGGTGCCCGTCGCTCGACTCGATCAGCACGCGCGTCTTCGCCGCCGTGGCCTCGGAGGGATCGAGGATGCGGACCCGGTAATCGGTCAGTTTGACATCGGCGATCGCCGGGAAGAACCGGGTCAGCGCGCGGCGCAGCGCGTTGTTGAGCGCGTCCACCGGGCCGTCC